>CALBGU010000250.1 GCA_937893155.1 uncultured Treponema sp.
GCAAACATTTCGCTGTCATACTTTGCACTTACAGAAAGAAGCCGACCGTCAAATTTCGGCTTTCCACTTCTGCGTAGATTTTTTTCTGAAACATTTTTTCCTTCGTAAACATCTTTATAGTAGTTATAGTATGCAGGGTTGTAGCTAGAACCTGCAAGAGTAACATATAAGCCCTCTATTGGACGCACAACAAGGCGAAGTCCGTAAGCGTCATGGTCACCGTTTACACCGTCAAATCCATAGCCAATATCGCCGTCTGTTGTGGTGTATTTGTCGAAGAGTTTTCCGCCCTCAACCATTACCGCGCCGTCGAAGAAATTGGCATACGCCTGTGCAAATTGAATATTGCCAGAATCAAAAAAATCTGCATCAGGATTTATAGATGTTTGGTAACGAAAATCTGCACCCCCCATATCGCCATCATAGTTTATAATCAATCTAGTTGCAGAACTTGCTCCCCAATGAGACCCTAAAAGATATGTTGTTCCGATTGGACTGTCTTCTTTAGCGTTTGCTACGTTATCAGAAAGGTCGCCTGAAATACCGCCGCGGACAAAGCCTGAAATCTTCAAGCCGTCGCCTGCGCTCACTGTTGCCGCCGCCAAAAGAGCCGCTGCTGTTGTTGCAATAAGTTTCTTCATAAGATTTCTCCTGTTTAGAAGTTTTTTACTTTCTCACTTTTTGTTGTGAATCAGTATTGCGAAAAAGGTTACACACTTTTTTTATTTTTTGCAATATTTTTTTGTTTTCTTTTTGTTGATTTTTGCTAAAAAAATTCTCATTTTCCCCTTGACATAAAATCCGTGCGCTTATCAGAGGCAGCAAGGGGCTTAAGCCCCTTGTTTCAAAGGCAGCCAAATAAGATTGCGCAAGGGACAGCAAAATAATACACAGGGGGATTTTGGAGAAAAGCATATTGAGCGACCAGAGCGTTTGGCTCAATTAAACAAAGCAGGATTTTCTAGTGCGCGAGATTTTGTAGAAACAATCTGCAAGAATTATGATGAAATATATTCAAGCGGCACAAGGCTTATGTTAACAGGGGTATGCAACGGATACACTTGTATTATTGAATTGAAGCCTATAGAAAATGAAGAAGTTTACGACGTTATAACAGCGATGATAGCTCGCAGAAAATCTATTCTAAACAAAGCGGCGAAGCAAAAAATAAGGCTGCTATGGCAACGAGTCTAGCAGCCTATACACGCCGAAATCTTTAAGTCCCTTCTTGCTTAAAGTCCAGTTAAGGCAGTCCAATGGGTTTTATCAAGGACACTCCCGACACCTATAATAATATCATTTTTCGACAAAAAGTCAATCAAATAGTTTTTCCGCTTTTTCATTTTTTGTAATCTGATTTGATTGCATTTTCCATACCTACTTTTACATCATTGCCTGCTCTCGAAAACATACGAGATACAAAGGCGAAATCGTTAGCAACAGAATTTTGCTTTATGGAGTGGATAGTCGGCGATATTGTATTTATCTGACTAAAAAGCAATCTCATTTGAATCATATTTCCCCTCCTACTTATTAATGCTTTTATTGGTATATCACTCAATACTTTCAAAAACAATAGAAAAAAATCTGTCATTCTTGAACAATATGCCTTGTTTTTTGCGTGTGCGGGGTGGATAAGGCTTGTATACGACGGCGCGATTTTGTAGACTTTGGCTCAAGGAAAACAAAATGAATCTATCGCGATTAGTTCACCCCGATTTGCTCAAGGGGAACATTTTTAAGTCTCTGGTTTTGTTTACGCTACCGCTGTTGGTTTCCAACGTGTTCCAGCAGCTATACAATGCCGTGGATACGATGATTGTGGGGCATTACCTCGGAGAACAGAGCTTGGCGGCTATCGGCTCTTGCACGTCGCTCAACGATTTGCTCATCGGCTTTGGCATGGGATTCGGCACGGGATTAAGCATTGTGTCTGCGCGCGTGTTCGGCTCGGGCGACCGTGAGCGGCTCAAACGGGTTGCCGCCGAGTCGCTTTTGATAACGCTTGCCATTTCGCTCGTGCTGTTCGTGTTTACCCGCGTGTGTTTGCGCTCCATTTTGCTCGCATTGGGCACACCGCACGAAATTCTTGACGAATCGCTGTCGTACATCTCCACAATAACGATGTTTTCGGTGGTGCTGCTGCTGTATAATCTTTTGTCGGGCTTGCTCCGCTCTATCGGAAACTCATTTATGCCGCTCATTTTCCTTGTGCTCTCGTCGCTGCTCAATATCGCGCTCGACATCGTGTTTATCACGCGCTTTTCGCTCGGCGTGCGCGGTGCGGCGATTGCAACCGTGATTGCGCAGGCGATTTCTGCCGTGCTGTGCCTTGTGTATATCCTCAAAACGACGCGCATCATCGTCCCGTCGCTCACTCATTTTTGCATTGAAAAAAAATTGCTCAAAGAACTTTTTGCGCAGGGACTTTCAATGGCGTGTATGGGCTCGCTCGTCAACTCGGGCACGGTGGTTCTGCAATCGGCAATAAACTCGTTCGGCACGCTCATCATTGCAGGGCACATCAGCGCGCGAAAAATCTTTTCTATCACCGCAATCCCGATTATGACGCTGGGAATGTCGTCCTCCACCTTTGTATCGCAGAATTACGGCGCGGCGCAATACGAGCGAATCCGAAAGGGCGTAAAATGCGCGGTCGGCATTACGATTGTGTGGGCATTGCTCTTGTGCGCCCTTATGCCGTTCGCCGCCCGCCCGCTTATCCGCGCCATCAGCGGCTCGGCAGACGAAACCGTGCTGCATTACGGCTCGCTATACATCACGTTCGCCGTGCCGTTTTTCCTCGTGCTCGGCGCGCTCATCGTAATCCGAAACTCGCTGCAGGGAATGCAAAAAAAAGTGTTGCCGCTGATTTCAAGCGTCATCGAACTCTTAGGCAAAGTGCTTTTCACACTGATAATCATTCCCCGCATTGGAACGTGGGGACTTATACTCTGCGAACCGCTCATTTGGTGCGTGATGACGGCGCAACTCGTTTTCGTGTACGTCCGATTGATTCGCCGCCCGCCGTTTTTGCCGTAAAAAATCCGCATTTTTGAACGAAATCACGAAAAAATACACAAAATTTCATCATTTTTGCAGAAATTACCGCTTTTTTGCGAAAAAATAAGCAATTTCCTTGAGGAAACGGCTTGCCAGAAAAAAAGTGAAGCAATTTCCTTGAGGAAACGACCTTGCCAGAAAAAATTATTTTATGAGCCGCGAAAGAAGCGTGTCTTTTTGCCGCCAGTTTTTTACGACTTTCACCTGCAAATCGAGGTCGATGCGATAACTGAAAATCTTTCGGAGTTCTTTTATGCTTTCCACGCGGATTGTCTTGATTTTCTGCGCGCCTTTGCCGATGACGATTCCTTTTTGGCTTTCGCGTTCCACGCACAAAAACGCGCGCACCCACAGCAGATTTTCTTTTTTCATCTCCATATCTGCGATTTCCACGAAGATAGAATGGGGGATTTCTTGCTCAAGGCGGTTCATCGCTTGCTCGCGGATTACCTCGGCAATGCGGAAATCAACGTCTTGGTCGGTGTAATAATCTTCGGGATACAAATGCGGCGCAACGGGCGACAGCAAAAACAGCGCGCCAAGGATTTCTTTTACGCCGTCTCCGCTCTTTGCGCTCACGTCAAAAATGCGCTCGCTCGGCACGTCGCTCAAATAATGGCTCACGGCGGCTCTGACGGCTTGGCGATTGGAATCTGCCGAATCGATTTTGTTTATGCCGATGACCATTTTGCTCTGATACGGCTTCAAAAGCTCTGCTATCAGCGCTTCTTCCTCGCCCGCTCCGCGCACGCTGTCGAGCAGATACAGCACCGCGTCTGCACCGTCCAGCGCGTCGGTTGTGATTGCTTTGAGGCGCATATTGAGCTTTTTGTCGCTTGCGTGAAGCCCGGGCGTGTCCACAAACACGAGCTGACCTTCTTCGGTGTTTACAATGCCCTTGATTGCGTTCCGCGTGGTCTGCGGATACGAGGAGACAATCGACACCTTTTCGCCTGCCGCCGTGTTCAAAAACGTGGATTTTCCCGCGCTCGGTCGCCCGACCACCACCACCACGCCCGTTTTTTCTCCGATATTCTCTTGATTCGTCTGATTTTCTTGTAAATCCATATCTCGATTATAGTTTTTTTTGCCCCCGCCGTCTATTCATAGTCGGTTTTCTGCCGCGACAAAAAAGCCGAGCGGATTGGGGCTCGGCTTGGAGTTACAATGTTTTATAAATAAAGGATTTTGATAGAATTTTTTATGTGCACGGTTTAATTTGCAAAGAGTGCAGTCGAAAGATAGCGGTCGCCCGTGTCTGGAAGCAGCACCACGATGGTTTTGCCCGCAAACTCGTCGCGCTTGGCAAGCTCGATAGCCGCCCAGAGTGCCGCGCCTGCTGAAATGCCCACGAGCACGCCTTCGGTTTTGGCGAATTCACGCCCCGTTTCAAACGCCGCATCGTTTTCCACCTTGATGACTTCGTTGTAAATCGAGGTGTCGAGCGTGTCGGGCACAAATCCCGCTCCGATGCCCTGAATTTTGTGTGCGCCGCGTTTTCCCTCCGAAAGTACCGGCGACGTGGCTGGCTCAACCGCAAAAATCTTGACGGCGGGATTCTTTTCGCGCAGGAATTTTCCCACGCCCGAGAGCGTGCCGCCCGTGCCCACGCCTGCCACGAATGCGTCCACCTTGCCGCCGATGTCTTCCCAGATTTCAGGACCGGTCGTTTTGTAGTGCGTTTCGGGATTCACGGGGTTGGTAAACTGCCCGGGAATAAAACTGTGCGGGTTTGCCGCGGCGAGTTCGTTTGCCTTTTCAATCGCGCCGTTCATTCCTTTTGCGCCGTCGGTGAGCACGATTTCTGCACCGTATGCCTTGAGCAAACTGCGTCGTTCCACCGACATCGTTTCTGGCATCGTCAAAATCGCACGAAGTCCGTAACTCGCCGCCACCATCGCAAGCCCGATGCCCGTGTTGCCGCTGGTCGGCTCAATAATAACCGAATCCTGCGTCACCTTTCCCGTCTTGATTGCATCGTCAATAATCGCTTTGGCAATGCGGTCTTTCACGCTGCCGGCGGGGTTAAAATACTCCACTTTCGCCACAATTCGAGCCTTGAGAGCAAGCTTTTTTTCCGTGTTTGTCAGCTCCAAAAGCGGTGTGTGTCCGATGAGTTCCGTAACTTTTTTTGCAACTTTCTCTGCCATAATTTCGTTCTCCTTGAATAACCTACTAAATCTATGTGATTTAGTATATAAATTTCAAAAAAGATTGTCAATATAAAACGGCAGGAAATCATTTTGCAGCGCGGAAAATGTAGCAAAAAAGAGCGAAAACGGGTATAGTTTTGGTATGGATTTGAAAAATATATACATCGTGCTTTCTCACCCCGAGGAAAGCCGCAATGTTGGTGCTGTGTGCCGTGCAATGGCGAATTCGGGGATTACGCATTTGAGAATTGTAGGAAAGCGCGAGGATTTTGATGATGAGCGCGTGCGGATTTTGGCAATTCACGCCGCATATATTTGGGAAAATGCGGAGTTTTTTGACAGCGTGACGGCGGCGGTCGCTGATTGTTTTTGTGCTGCGGGAACGACGCGCAGACGCGGAAAAAAGCGCAAGGGAAAATTGCTTTTGCCCGAGGAATTTACGGCGGAAATCCAAAAAGTTGACGGAAATGCGGCAATCGTGTTTGGCAACGAGCGCACGGGATTGACCGACGAGGAACTTGAGGAATGTACGATTGGCGTGACGATTCCGTCAGATGCGGATTTTGCGTCGTTGAATCTGAGCCACGCGGTGCAAATTCTGTGCTATCACGTTTTCCGCGCCGCAGAAAAGCCGAGCGCAGGCTACACGCCCGTGTCGCTCCAACGGCTCTCGCGCACCATTACGACGATTGGCGACGATTTGCAGAAAATCGGGTTTTTCAGCGTAACGGGCAGGCACGATATGGAAGAATTTTGGCGAATGATTTTGTCCCGCGCGGCGATTTCGGAAGGCGAGGCAAAATACATCGAAAAAATCTTTGACAAAGCGGCGGGGCTTGCGACAAAGGCTAAAAATTGATGTAATCGTTTTTTCTGAAAAATTTGTGAAAAAGCAAAATCACGAGGAATCTGATGTACGGAAAAATCAAGAATAGTTTGAACGGATTATGAAAAATCTCGCTCCAAATCTCGAGTCCTCTGTCAAAGGCTTCCTCGCTGACACGGCGTTTTCGCTCCGAGAAAATCCCGAATATATCGTGATAATACAAAAAAATACTCGATGAAAATCTGTTTTTGCGCTTGTACGCCCAACAATCTTTATCGCGAACGCCCTCGCTCAAAAGCACCATCGTCGGAGAGGCTTTGTAGATTGCCTGCACGATGTTTTCTTCCACGCTTTTGGGGTAGTAGCCCACATAGCGCCCGACCACCTGAAGCGCGCGGAACGTGGAATTGATGTTGCGTTCGGTTTGGATTACGGTGCGTTTTCGCCCGCCAAGCAAGTACAGCGAGCGCACGTGCCGTTCCAAAATGGACAAAATCTGAATGACTGCGTTGAACGGATTATAGCGATGCGGAACGGGGCATTTTAAAAAACGCGCCGCCATCAAAATGCTTTTTGACACAGGAATTATCAAATCTGCATCTCGAATACATTGCGCAAACGTGCTTTTTTTGCTCCGCGCCTTGAGCAATTTCCAAATGGTCAAAAACACAATCTGTTTCGTGCCCGGGCGTGCCATAAGTTCCATAATTTCGCTTTCTAGATTTTCTGGACGACAGATGTCAACGGGAACGCCGAGCAGTTTTATTCTTTGAATTGCCATACTTTTCTCTCCGAAAGTGCGGATTGCACTGCGGCAATGCCGTAAAGCGCTGCTGTTTCGCACCGTAAAATATTTGTTTCAAAATGTATTGTGAAAAAGCCTGATTCCGAAAGGATTGCGATTTCGGCAGGGCTGATTCCGCCCTCTGCACCAACCGCAAGGCACACGCGATTTGCTTCGTTTTCTGCGCCTAAGGCTTGGTGAAGCGATTTTGTATGTTCGCCGCGCTCATACAGCGCAAGCGCTATGCCACCGCTTGCGTTTTTCCAAAATGCTGCCGCTTCGGTTACGGTCATTGGTTTTTCAACGCGGGTTTGCACTGCTGAGCCGCATTGCGAGAGGGCTTCGCGGATAACACGCTCCCATCGCTCAGATTTTCCGCTGGACAAAACGGCATTTATTGCGCCTTTTTCGCAGTATTCGCCGATAACGGGCACAATCAACTGTACGCCGCATTCTGTGGCTTGACGGATAATCAAATCCATTTTCTGCGGTTTTGCAATGAATTGAAAAAGCCACAATTCCGTGCCGAGTGTTTCGGTTTTTGCACCGTGCTCGCTTACAAAATGCGCGTTTGGTGTGTCGGCGCATATTTGGAGCGTAATCGACCGCCCTGCGCTGTCAATTTGCGCGGCAGTCATCGCTACAAGCGCGCCGCTGGGGAGCCGCACCGAAAGCATATCGCCGTTTTGAAGCCTCAGAACGTGCTTTAAGTATCGAAAATCCGAGCCGGTTACGCGCAGTGTTCCATCAGAAAAAAGCGGCTCGCGGGCAATAAATTGCCTCATTTCTTTTCAGCCTCTTCTTCGGCAAGTCGTTCCGCTTCGATTTCTTTGAGCGTTTTCACGTTTTTCATCAGCGCTGCAAAATTGCCACCGTTTACGATTTCAAGGGCTTTGGTAAGCTGCTTGTCGTAATCCTTGTCGTAAAGCGGCATTTCGCGCGCACGATAGACCTGCACACGCACGATTCGGCGCAAGAAGCACAAATCCAGCGGGTATTTTTTTGCGAGTTTTTTAGCATACGATGCGATTTCTTTTTCGTCCATATTGGGGTGGCTCGTCACGTATGGCTTAATCACGTCGTCTTTAATAAGATTTTGGAACGCCGTCTGCTGCTCTTCGCCGCTGATGTCGACATTCTGGATTTCCAAATCCGCGGGAATACCGATGCCGTGAATATTCGCGTCGCTCGGGCTGTAATATTTTGAAATCGTCAGCCGCACGCCGATGTCTCCCGGCGGAATCGGCACGACAAGCTGCACCGAGCCTTTGCCGTACGAGCGCTCGCCCACCAAATACGCCACTTTTGCGTCTTTGAGCGCGCCCGAAAGCACCTCCGAGCAACTCGCGCTGTTGTGGTCAATGAGCACGACTACGGGCATTCCCGTTGGCACAATCGTGTTTTTTTTGCTGGCAAATTCCGCCTTGTTTTCGCGGTTGATGCGGCTTTTTGTGGAAACGATAACGCCTGAATCAATGAACATATCCGCGATTTCTACCGCCGAAGACAAAATGCCGCCCGGATTGTTGCGCAAATCCACCACCAGCGACTGATAGCCTGCCTTTTTGAATGAATCCAGCGCCTCGCGGACTCTGCCTGCGGTCTGCGGCGTGAACTCAAGGATTTTCAGATAGCCCGTTTTGTCAATCATCGTGTATTTTACCGTCTGCACTTCGATGAGCGCGCGGGTAATCGTAAACGGCAGCTCCATTTCGCCGCGCCGCACCACGAAACTCACCTCCGTGCCCACAGGACCGCGTAAAAGCGAAAGCACTTCGTTCATCGAAATTGTTGCGGTGTCTGTGCCGTTGATGTTGATGATTAAATCGCCTGTCATAATGCCGGCTTTTGCGCCCGGCGTGTCTTCAATCGCGCTCACAACCTCAACGTAGGCGGGTTTGTCTGCGGTGCTTTTTGGCTCTTTTGAAATGCTCAATCCCACGCCGCCAAAACTGCCGACCGTCGTTTCATTCATACTCGTCATTGATTCGGCATCGAGATAATAGCTGAATTGGTCGCCCAAAGAATCCATCAAGCCGCGCATTGCGCCTTCAAACAGCACTTTTGGCTCGACTTCTTCCACATAATTGCGTTCAACAAAATCAAAAACGCTGTAGAGCTGCTGCATATATTGCTGGCTTGTTTGCGTATTTGAAGAGAGCGTTCCGCTTTGTGCAAAACATTGCGACGCGATGACCGTCAGAACAAAAAAAGAAGACGCGCAAGCGTATATTTTAAGGGACTTTTTCCCGAATTTTTCCAATAACTTCATATTTCTATTTTACGTTAGCATAAAGTTTTGTCAAGAAGTGCAATCTGTTTGCCATTGCGGTGCGTTTTTGATATACTTTTGCTATGCCGATACGAATACAAGCGGATTTGCCCGCAAGACAGACTTTGGAAAATGAAAATATCTTTGTGATGACCGAACAGCGTGCCGCCACGCAGGATATTCGCCCGCTCAAAATTGCAATCGTGAATCTGATGCCCACGAAAGAAGCCACCGAAACGCAGCTTTTGCGCTTGCTCGGAAACACGCCGCTTCAGATTGACATTTCGCTTGTCAGAATGAAAGGACACGTTTCAAAAAACACGTCGCAGGAGCATCTGGAGCGCTTTTACATCTCGTCCGACGAGTTGTGCCGCCACAAATACGACGGAATGATTATCACGGGCGCGCCTGTGGAGCAACTTGCGTTCGAGGACGTGGATTATTGGGACGAGTTGTGCAGCATTATGAATTTTGCGCACGATAACGCATTTTGCACGCTGTATATCTGCTGGGGCGCGCAGGCGGGATTGTATCATTGGTACAAAATCCAAAAGCACATTATGGAAAAAAAGATGTTTGGCGTGTTTGCAAACCGCAGAATCGTTGCCACCGACCCGCTTTTGCGCGGTTTTGACGACACCTTTTATGTTCCCACGAGCCGACACACCACGGTAAGCACTGCCGACATTCTCAAAAACGAAAACCTTGTGCTCCTCGCTGACAGCGATGTTTCGGGCGTAACAATCGTAAAGAGCCGCAACAACCGCGAGATTTTTATGACGGGGCATTTGGAATACGATGCCGACACGCTTGCAAATGAGTATTGGCGCGACCGCAACAAAGGTCTTGCAATCGACGTTCCAAAAAATTATTTCCCAAACGACGACCCGAAGAACGCCCCTGTTTCATTTTGGCGAAGCACGGCGCATTTATTTTATTCCAACTGGCTTAATTACTACGTGTATCAAGAAACGCCGTTCAATTATGTGTGAGGTTGGGAATTGCCGTAAAAAAATACGGCAATTTTTTTTCGAGAGGAATGCAAATTCGTGTGCAAATATATCGGGAATGACTTTTGAAAATTGATTTGCATAAAAAATAATGCGATAATATTTATTTTTATATGATTTGCAAAGTATATGTACTGAAAAAATATATTTTTAGGCATTTTGCAGTGAAAATCAATTAAAAATATCATTGATAATAAGATTTTCACAGTAAATGATATATACATTTTGTTTGTGAAATAATTTGCATAAGATGCTGCATTCGCTATTCAAAAAGAGGGGAAATCGTATTAGAAACGGTGTTTTCTGCGCGGGATTTTGGTTTTCGACAAGAACTAAAAGGGAGAAAATTGCAAAAAAATGCCCGTCTTTATGTTTGGACGGGACATTTTTTTCTTGAAAAATAGTGTTATACCGCGAATCCTAAGAGTTTAGGCAGGAACAGCGATACTTCTGGCACAAATGTTACAAAAAGCAATCCTGCTATCATCGTGAGATAGAATGGAATCATCGCTTTTGTGGTTTTTTCAATGCTGATTTTGCCCACGCCGCACCCGACAAAAAGCGCAGAGCCTACTGGAGGCGTGCAAAGTCCGATTGCGAGGTTGAAGATGAGCATTACGCCGAACTGCACAAGGCTCATTCCACACACGTTTTGTACGACGGGTGCGAGAATCGGCGTTACAATCAAAATGAGCGGTGCCATATCCATAATGCAGCCCAAAATCAAAAGCATAATGTTTATTAAGAGCAAAAGCACGATTTTGTTGCTGCTCAATGCCAAAAGTCCGCTTGTTATCATCGTCGGCACTTTGAGGAGCGCGAGCAAATATCCGAATCCGCCTGCCGCCGCAATGAGCGAAAAGACCATTGCGAGCGTTTTTACGGTGTTCATCAATAAGCGCGGCATTTGCGAGATTTTGAGTTCTTTGTACACAAAGACCGAAATGATGAACGAGTAAATGCACGCAATCGCTGCCGATTCTGTTGCGGTAAACCAGCCCGCCGTAACGCCCACAAGGATAATCACCGCGGTAAAAAGCGCGAGAATTGCATCGAAGCAGATTTTGAGTGCCTGTTTTAAGCCGATTGCTTCTCCTTTTGGGTAGTTGCGCATAATGCTCATTACTGCGCAAACGATGAGGAACAAAATGCCGAGCGTAACGCCCGGGAGCAGTCCCGCCATAAAAAGCGCGCCGACCGAAACGCCGCCCGCTGCCACCGAATATATAATCATATTGTGGCTCGGAGGAATGAGAACGCCCTGACAACTGGTGGCAACGGTTACCGCCACGGAAAAATCTTTGTCGAATCCTGCTTTTTCCATCATTGGAATCTCGATTGAGCCGAGCGACGAAACGTCGGCGACCGCGCTTCCAGACAAATGACCGAAAAACATTGAACCTAAGACATTCACATACGAAAATCCGCCGCGAAATCGTCCGACGATTGCATTCGCCGCCTGCAAAAGCCTGTCGGAAATGCCGCCTGCTCCCATAATTTCACCCGAAAGGATAAAAAACGGGATTGCCATAAGCGAAAAACTGTTTACGCTTTTGCCCATTTGCTGAATAAACGCCATAATTGGAATACGGCAATAGACGAGCGTAATGCACGACGATACGGCAAGCGCAAAGGTTACGGGCATTTTGCAGATGATAAACACCACAAAAGTGCCGAGCAAAATCCAAATCGCAATAGTTGGGTCAAACATCAGTTTTCACCTCCATTCTGCCGCATTTCTTCAATGATTTGCTGGTCGGTTTTGCTGCTTGCATCTTCGCCTTCGATTGTGAAATGACGGTATTTTTTTGCGCCGAACAAATCCAACATCGCAAAATAAATGATGAACACTCCGCCGACAGGCATCATTGCATACGCAGTGCCCGCAGGCCATTGGGTTGCAGGAAGAGTGCTGCGCATTGTCATCGATACGAGTTTTGCGCCATACATAACGAGCGTGTAGCCAAAGAAAATGGTGGCAAGAATGTTGATTTTTTCCACGACGAACTGTACGGCTTTTGGGAATTTGTTAAAGAAAAGCGAAATGGAAATATGCAGCCCTTTTTCCACGCCGATTGCCATTGCGATGAACGCTGTCCACACCATCAAAAGCAGGGCAACTTCTTCTGACCACATAATCGACTTGTGAAGCACTAATCGCCCGAAGACTTCGCAGCTGATGATAATCACAATGACGAGAATTACCAGTTTGGAAAACTCCAACAGCAACCGATATACGCAGTCGAATAAAAATGTTATGGCTGAGATACATTTTTCCCATGGTTTATATTCGCTCTTGCAAATTTCACGGGATATTTTTTCAAAAAAACTCATTTGCTCTGAATGTCCTTGATTAAACTTTCGTAGCCTTGTCCAAACTGCGCATAAAGAGGAGCCATTGCCGCTTGGAATTTTTCTTTTTCGCCCGCTTCGAGTTCCGTGATAACAGCACCTGCTGCCTTTACCTTTTCCTCGGAAGCCTTTTCTTTTTCTGCCCAAAGTTCGCGCTCTATTTTTGCAGACTCAAGTGCACATTCTTTGATGATTTTTTTGTCTTCGTCGGAAAATTTATCCCACGTGATTTTTGAAACCAACTGCATTTCAGGCACACGAGAATGTTCGTCGAGGCAGTAGTATTTTGCCACTTCGTAGTGTGAGACCGAATCATAAGACGGCCAGTTGTTTTCTGCGCCGTCGATAACGCCCGTCTGCAAGCCCGAATACACTTCGCCGTAAGCCATCGGCGTTGCACTCGCGCCAAGTGCGCTTACCATATTCATCATAATCTGCGATTCCTGCACGCGAATTTTCAAGCCTTTGAGGTCTTCAAGTTTCGTAACAGGACGCTTGCTGTTGTAGAAATTGCGCGCACCTGCGTCATACCATGAAAGTCCCACAAGTCCTGCGCTTTCAACATTCGTGAGAAACTGCTCGCCGATGTCGCCGTCAAGTACCCGCCACATCTGAGCGGCATCTTTGTATAAATACGGGAGCGAAAGCACATTCAGCGACTTGTCGAACTCGGAAAGCGGCGAAATTGATACGCGCGTAAAGTCGATTGCGCCGAATACGAGTTGTTCGATTGTCGCTTTTTCGTCTCCGAGCTGACCGCCGTGATACACGTCGATGTGGATTCTGCCGCCCGTTTTCTGCTCTACCAACTCTGCAAACTTGTATGCTGCCTGTGTAGTCGGATAGTCTTGAGCCTGAATTTCTGCATAGCGCAGAACCATTTTCTTTGTATTTGCCGTTTTTGCCGCTGTATTGCCCGCCGTGCTTTTTTCGCCGCACGATGTGAACGCGAAAAGCGCAAGCGCAATACCCATAAAAGAAAAAATTGTCTTCTTCATAAAGAAACTCCGCCTTAAAAAAAGTTATCAACTTTTATTCTAATGAGTTTTACTGAAAAAGTAATGATGAAAAATAGAAATAAACCGCAGGAGGTGCTTGCAAAACTCACTGCATTGGCGATAACTGGAGTTAATTCTCTTCTTCACTTTGAAGAAGCAAAATAATTGCAGTTATCGCGCTGTTTCACCAGTGAAACGACAAAATAATTCCAGTTATCGCTCTTCTTCACTTTGAAGAAAGCAAATAATTGCAGTTATCGCGCTGTTTCACCAGTGAAATGGAAAAATAACTGCAATTATCTCTCTTCTTCACTTTGAAGCAGCCAAATAACTGGAGTAAACGCACTGCCGCAGAGTGAAAAAAAAGTGCCGTATTATCTACGGCAACAAAAAATGATAGATTGTTATTTTGTGGTGAAGGCGATTGCACCGTCCCAGTTTTCAGGCGGATTTGCAATGAAGTCTTCGCAGCGGGAAAGCATAAGTTTTGCGGCTTTGTCTTCCTCTACGGCGTTGTGCGCTTTCATAAAGTAATCGCGCGCGAGATTGAAGATTCCCTGATGATACAAATCCATTCCCTTGATGTAAGCATCTTTGTATGCGGCAGGGAATTCCTTTTCATTGCGGTCAACCGCGTAAATCGGTACGGCGTTTTTCTTACCTTTAACGCGCACGTCGTCGAGATGACGGAAGCAGAACGAATCTTCTCCCGCGTCGTGCATAACGCTTTCGCTGACGAGCACTTGCACGCCGTACACTTTCGTGAGTCCTTCGAGGCGGCTTGCAAGGTTTACGCTATCGCCGATAACGGTGTAGTCGGTCTTATCCCTTGAGCCGAGACTGCCCGCGATAACATCGCCGTAATGGATTCCGATACCGATATTGAATTTCATTCCGTCTGGCAAAACGAGGTCGCCTATCTCAAGCTCTTCGAGTGCGTCGCGCATATCATACGCAGCGGCTACCGCACGGCGCGCATTGTCTTCGTAACTCACAGGAGTGCCGAAAAGAGCCATAATCGCGTCTCCGATGAACTTATCAACAGTTCCGCCATGCTTTTTGATGCAATCAACCATAAGAGAGAAATAGCGGTTGAGGAAGGAAACGAGCACGTCTGGCTTATTCTTTTCGCTGATGTTGGTGAACGAGCGAATATCGCTGAACAGAATGGCAATGGTGCGTGTTTCTCCAACGCCGACTTTTTCGTCGGTGTTGTCTGCCTGAGCCACGAGGTCGTCGATAATCTGCTCTGGAACAAAGCGGCTGAATGCGCGGCGAATACGTTTCTCGAAGAACACCTTTTTCTTGACGATGAGGGCTTTATCAAAAATCGCACCTGCATTGTCCACGCAGAACTTGAAGAAATCCTGTTTCGCGCTTGAGATGTTGCCTTCGCTCACGATGTGCACCGTGCCGAAATACAGGCTTTTGTCGGTTGTTTTGAGGTCTTCGCTTTCATAGCTGGAAAGCTGCACTTTGTTGCTGTAAAAGCGGTTCAGAGCGGGATTTGAAACGAGCTTGAGCGGCGTGATTTTTGCGGCGTTGTAATCGGGCTGGACTTTTTCAAAGTCGGCGGCGCACACGCTCAAGAAATCCGCAACATCTTTTTCGGCGATGTTTTCGGAGCAGACATAATAGCCGTGCGGACCGTCGTTTTCTACCACATATAAGCCCGCAATCGGCACTTCGCACACTTCTGCAATCAGGAGCAAAAATGCTTTTACGACGTCTTCCACATTTTCAAGGCTGTCAATCATCTTGATGAGTTTTCCAAACATCGCATTTTTGTACGAATCGGTAAAAAGCAATTCTGACGCATTCATAAACAAATATGAATCGTCAAACGTCTTTTTTATCTGTGCCAGAGAAAGTTTGTCGATTTTGTGCGAGGGCAGCTGCGAAAGCTCGTCGATGTTCAAAACGAGCGTTTTTTGGTCAAGGCGAACGAATGAAGTTGCCCCGCTTTCCATTGCAAACGCTTCGTCGAGAGGGGAAGGCACGTTTGCGTACATTCCGATGGTCAGTTCCTTAAAGCATTTGATAGAACGCACAATGCGCACGATTTCAAAACTCCGCGGTTCTGTGATGTCGCAATTCACGAGAAACAAATCGGGCTGATACTCAAAAAGCGTGTAAATTGCGGCTTTTCCGTCGTTTATGAATTGTATTTGATAATCATCGCTGTCGAGTGTCGTCGTAAAAAGTTTTTGCAACGTAACGGACGTTTCAAGGATTAGTATTTTCTTGCTCATGTAGCATTCTCCTATACATTCACCAAAGCATTTACAGCGTCAACTAACGCACCGCGGCGGAAATCGGATTTTGCGATAATCGAACTTACGCCGAGCCGCTGGAATTCTGAGACGACTTCAGGGCTTTGGTCTGCTGATACCGCAATGACCGGCACTTGCTTGTACTGCTCCATACGGCGCAGGTTGTCGAGAAGTACCAAACCTGTCATTCGAGGCATATCTTTGTCGGTTAAAACCAAATCGAATTGCTTTTCTTTTGCTTTTTCGAGTCCGTCAATGCCGTCCACTGCCGTATCCACAGCGAATCCTGCGCCTTCAAGGATTGATTTTTCAATTTGGCGCGTGGTGTCGGAATCATCGACGACGAGAATACGAACAACGCGCTTTTTGGTTGCGGCTTCGTATTTTTTGATGTCGTAGCCGCGCAGTGCCTTGAATTTCTTGAGAATATCGGGAACGTGCAGAATCGGCACGATGTCGTAATGCTCATCGAACACGATGCCTTGCAGAATCGTGAAATTCTTGAACGCACTCGGCAACTGTTTAACCACGAGCGACACATACTGCTGCACTTGGTCCACGATAATGCCGATTCGCTGCTCCATATATTCGGCAATCAAGATGGAATCCGCCTCCGAAGCGACAAATCCCTTTTGGTCGCTAAAGAGCGATGAGAGCGAAAAGCACGGAATGAGCTGCCCTTCCAGCTTGATGTAGCTCTGGTTTTGAAGCGTGATGTATTCGCTTTTTTTGCGGTAAATAATGTCGACGATGTGCTGCGACGGCATAAGATATTTGTCTTTATTTGAATAGACAAAAAGCCCTTGCAACGTGGAAAGCGAAAGCGGGAAGTGCAGGATAAACGAAGTGCCTTTGCCCGCAGTGCTCTCGATTTTGATGCGTCCCTTGATTTTTTCCACGTTTGTCCAAACAACATCAAGACCAACGCCTCTTCCAGAGAGAGCAGAAACCGTTTCTTTGGTTGAAAATCCCGACTGGAACAAGAACTGCGAAAGTTCCCGCTCGTTCATATTTTTGATTTCGTCGGTGCGTTCTGGGTAGAGTTTAAGGGCTTTTGCGCGAATTTTGTCGTAATCCAAACCGCGTCCGTCATCGCTGATTCGAAGCTCAATGTGCTTTGTTTCTCGCACGCAGCTGATTCTTATCGTGCCTTGCTCGCTTTTGCCAGCCGCTTTTCGCTCTTCGGGCATTTCAATGCCGTGGTCGAGCGCGTTTCGCACCAAATGCATCAAAATATCGCCGAGTTCTTCGAGAATCACCTTGTCAATCGCGATGTCGGTGGGCGGAATATCGCATTTTACGTTCTTGCCCAGATTCATACTTTCGATGGCAATCGTGTTTTCAAACGGGCGCAAAACGATGCTGATAGGGAGCATACGGAGGTCAAAAACCTGCTCCTGCACGCTGTTTATAGATGTTTCGAGCGCAAAAATATCGCTTTCAAACTGCTTTC
>CALBGU010000251.1 GCA_937893155.1 uncultured Treponema sp.
TTATTATTTTATTTCAATATTTTTCTTATTTTATTTTTATTTTTTTCATAATATTTTTCTTGATTTATTTGCGCATTGACTTTTCCGATAAATTCAGATATGAATTCTTTACTCTCTCCTGTTCTAGTCAAAAATAATACAGTGCAAGCAGTTGAACACGTTGAATCCTCTGAATACAATGAAGCGTTTATTCGCGATTTATGCTTTGAGAATCCAAACCTTATTCCTATCTCTGAAATAGATACAAAAGCAAGCTCTCTCATTTCGCTTTGCACAGAAATGTCGATAAAATCGGGATTTTGCGATGTGCTATTCATTGACCAAAACGGCATTATCACAATCGTTGAATGTAAGCTGTTCAAAAATCCTGAAGCAGAAAGAAAAGTTATTGCACAGCTTTTAGACTATGCAAAAGATTTTGTCGAAATGGATTTTTCAATGCTTGAGAAAAAAGTCTGCGACCGACGACAAGATGTAAAATCTTTATATGATATTGTAGGCAAAGACAATGATTCCTTTGATTATGACACTTTCAAGGAAAAAACAGAACGAAATCTAAAAGACGGCAATTTCAATCTTTTGATTGTTGGCGATAAAGTCAGAGCAAACGTAGAACGTATGGTCAATTTTATGAATAGTTATTCAAAAATGTCATTCACACTTGCTATCGTTGAATTACAGATGTTCAAACTTCCTGATAATAGTATTTTTATCGTTCCTTATTGCATTGCTAAAACTGTTGAATGGCGGCTTAACGTATTGCAAAATGAGCAAACTAAAACTACGGTTTTGGATTCTGCCATAACAAGACACGATAACGACGAATTCTATAAGAGGCTTTCACAATATATTGATATTACAAACACTTCTGCACTCAAAAACTTTGTTGACGATTTATCAAGTTCATTTCCTATCATTACGCAATTAGGGCGTGGAAAATGTCTTTCATTGATGATAAAAACAGATGATGAGCAAGCCAATCTTTTTACAGTATCAGAAAATGGAAACGTTGATTTTTATGGTTTAATTTATGATTCAATTTCAGACCAACGAAAAAAAATCGGGTATGAATATCTTAATAAACTTGCTGAAATTTTCAATTTCAAATTAGATACCGTAGGGCTTCATTGGCAAGTCGTTCCTCGCAGGAATAAAAAGCGGGTAACAATTTCAGAATTTCTTTCTGATACAGAAAGCTGGAAAAACGCAATTTCAGATTATATTGTATCAAAGCAAAAACTTGACGAAGCAAATTATTAGAGATTTTTTTTAACCTGACTTGTTAAATGCCACGTTCGACAAAATGGGCAAAGATAATATCGCACTGGTACTATCTTATTTCGTTTTGCACAATGCCTCCTGCTTCTTAAATAATGCAACATCTCTCCAGCCCTCCTCTGTGAATAACAGACTTTCCCTGTTTCAGTACACAAAACTTTCTCGTTATCTTCAATCATCAGTAACTCCATTTTCTAAAAATCAAACTCACTTTGCAACTTGTAAAAATTGGTGGCATATATCCACAAAAAGCCCTTATATGATTTTCTCACATTTCGCAGTGCTTTGCTTACGCAATTTGGAGAAAACTCTTTTGGCAATTCAGAAAAATTTGCATATTTTTTTATTATCTCGCCGTTCTTAATGCACAAAAAACCGTGAAAGTCCCGCCTTCGCGCCTTTGCTTTATGGACTTTGTGCGTATTATTGTATGCGTATGTACACCACTCAAGATTTACCACCGCATTATTTAGCGGATTTCCGTCAATGTGATTTATGCACGGCAATTCGTCGGGATTAGCGAGAAACGCAGTTGCAACAAGCCTATGCACAAAATATTGACGCTTACCAATAACAACGCGCAAATACCCGTTTCTATCTTCATACGATTGCAAAATCTTACCGCTGTTTTCGTCAATGCGCATAATTTCGCCAGATTCCGTCGCAAAATAGCCCTTAAAGCCTGTAATCTGTTTAATTTTCACTCCAGCCATATTGTATTCCCATTTCGTCGCAAATTGCGTGTAATTCGTCGATTAAATACCCTGCTTCTACCGTATTTATTTCTGTCATACTGCTAGGAGTAAGCCGCCCTGTTATGCCGTTGACGTGATACGGATACCCGCGCTTTATCGCTCTCTCTTTTGCCGCCGCTTCCACATCGTGAATGTCGTTTCCTGTTTCGTTCGCAATAAGCGTAATCAGCCGCCAAACAAGATTATTCTGCGATAGCTCGCCCGTCGTGCGCTTCTTGTATGGCGGAGATATTTCTATCTGAATATACCCGCCATAGCTTTTATTACATTTTTCTATAACAGGACGAATTAAATTAAAAATAGCTGAGTTTCCAGTCCACAGCTCAAGGGAAAACTTGTTGTTTTCGCCTTTGAGTGCGCTTACTTGCATTACCGCCTTTTGCTTTTTCATTTCTCACTCTTCAACAGCGATTAACTTAACAAGCCCTTTCTTTCTTAACGCCATAACCGACAAATTGACTGCTTGGCGCGAAATTCCTTTTTTCCGTGCAATTTCAGCTTCAGAAAAACCTTGTTTCAAAAGCTCCAACACTTCTTCCTGTTTTCCCGTATATGTTTGAACCTTTATGTTGTACCGATTGATAAGCATATACACATACGCTATTTTAACCCCTGTTGCCTGTGCATAATCCGCTAATGAGTGAAATTCTTTCGGCTGCTCTTTTAGCAACTTCAACAATTTTAATTGCCTTTCATAAAAGGCAATCTGTTCGTCCAGTGTCTTTGATTTCATTTTTTACCACTCCACCACATAATCTACAAAATAGCCGTTAAAGGCTTTCCCAAGACTTAAAAAATCCGCAACTTTATCAGCACAACACCCGAGTATTTTCCCGCAAGCGTGAAGCGATGTACACGCAATCGTTTGCTTTTCATCATTCTCGAATACAGGTATCAACAGATATTTCGGTTTTACCATATTACTCTTCCCTCCAACAACGCCGATTATCAATAGTATCGATAAAATACCCGTTGATTTCATCGCCGTCTTGAAATGCTTTTTTAACCGCATACGGACTGGATTCCAAATATTCCGCCAATTCTGCAACATCACGAAATACAAACATTCTGCTGT
>CALBGU010000252.1 GCA_937893155.1 uncultured Treponema sp.
GCTCGGCATGATTTACATTTGTTTTCTTGCATTGTTTTTTCTTGCTGCATTTTTAGATATAAGTCAGAGCCGCACTACTGTTCTATTTAAAAAAGGAGCTATGTCCTATTTGCTTTTCTGCGCTGTGTTATTTATTGGACTGCGATATTATACAGGGGCAGACTGGAATGGCTATATACACTACTTTGAGAATGTAACATGGGAAAATAAAACTTATGGATTTGGTTATAAGACATTAAATATTGTTTGCAAAATGCTTTTTGGCAACTATTACGCAGTGCAATTTTTTAGTTCGCTGGCTTTTATTTTAAGTGTTTACAGATTTTTCAAAACCCACACGCACTATATATTCACATGTATTTTTCTAGCAGTTGCCATTTATTTTTCAGAACTGTTTATGTGTCAAGTGCGGCAGTCGCTTGCTATAGCGATTTTGCTTTTTGGAATAGATTATTTGCTGTCTGGAAAATGGGTACGCTATGTGCTTATTGTGATTTTGGCTTCTCTTTTTCATACAACTGCAATCATTATGCTTTGCGCATTTGTTCTGTTGATTCATATTCCAAAATGGGTGCGCGTGTTTTTGTGCCTTGTTGTTTTTTTGCTGATTGCAGAACCCGTTTTGACAATAGAAGCCGTGAAAATCATAGCAAAATATACTCCTGGAAAAATCGGCAAACTAGCAAATGGATATTTAGTGTCATCTTTATTCGGGGATGGAGCAACTCTGTCGACAGGATTTGTTTTTTACACAAGGCAAATTTTTGCTTTATTTATTGTCCTCTTCTTTTCGCCAAAAACGCAATTTGAGCATTTTGTTATGAATGCACTTGTCTGTAATATGCTTCTCTTAAATAGCTCTCTTGCTTTTAGTCAGCTTGGTAGAGTTGCCTATTATTTTGGTTTTTACGCAATTATCGGGTATGCTGTTTTTTTCGATATACATTTTTTGAAGCGATATAAAGGAATCTATTGTCTTTCGATATTACTTTTCTTTGCGTTCTTTTTTATTCCGTTCGCAAAAACCCGCCTTAATAATGGCATTTCAAAATTGAACGGCAGACCTGAACAATACCAATATATTCCATATTGGAATGTATTTTTCCATCCAGAAAATGCGTGGCGCAAAGATTGGAATCAGTGAGGTAGCAGAAAAGATGATTAGCATTGCTATGGCAACATATAATGGCGAGCATTTTTTAAGAGAGCAAATGGACTCTATTCTTGCGCAGACGGTCAGCGATTGGGAATTAATTGCGTGTGATGATTGCTCATCAGACGGCACTTGGGAGATTTTGCAGGAATATGCAAAAAGCGATAGTCGCATAAAAATCCACCGCAACGAGCAGAATCTGGGCTTTAAAAAGAATTTTGAAAAAGCAATTTCGCTTTGCACGGGCGAATACATCGCGCTTTCTGACCAAGATGATATTTGGACGGAAAATCACCTTGAAGTTCTAGTGAAGAATATTGGTGAAAAATCTATCGCTGGTGCAAATGCAGAGTTGATTGATAAGGAAGGACAAAGCAAAAATATTCTTTTAAACAAAGTTGATGGATTTGACTTTTACGCAGGAGAAGACAAATTTTTATGGCGAATTATTTTTAGAAGCGGACCAATACAGGGAACTTCTATGCTCATTAAACGCGATTCCCTTGCACATTTTCTGCCAATTCCTAGCAAAGTTAAATTTCATGATGCGTGGTTTATTGCTTGTGCGTGCCTAGACAAAGGAATTTCTTATTCTTTTCAGGTAATCACAAAATATCGCCAGCATGGAAATAATGTAACTTTTGAATCACACAATAAAAATGATGTCGCTCCTTTTTGCATTCTTTTTAGAAAGATAAAACATTTTTTCTTGGGAACTTTTACAGACAGGTTTGCTTATTGCTCTGAACTTGAAAAGCGGTACGGAAAGATTAACGAGGATTTTTGTACAATCTGCGAAATCGTAGACAGGATTAAGAAAAAATCGCTGAGATTTTCAGATATAAAAACGCTATGGAAAAACTATGAGTTTATTATGTCTCAAAAAGGACACAGAAAATTTTTTGAAAAACTCATTGCATGGACAAGGTGGCAAGCCTATGACTAACGCGCTCATTTTTGCGGGCGGCAGCGGAACGCATTTTTAGTAAAAACTGTAGCAAATGCTGAAAAAGGCATTTTTATAAGTTCCTTGAAAGGGACAAAAGTTCTTTGACATTTTTATTTTTTAAGCTGGGAATTGCTTAAAAGGTTTGATTTCTTGACAGCGGAAAAAGGTATGTTTATACTTGAATGTATAGCATAAATTTGCGCGTACAAAGGAGGCTTAGCTATGGCAACATCAAGTATTTTCGCAAATGTCAGAGTCGATTCTCCGACTATCATAAAATCGTTTATCGATTCTTATGATGAACATATAAAATCGGGTGACAATATGTCTCGAATAACACCGAGCCATATTGTTTCATCTTCAGAAACAATAAAGCAAATGTTTAAAAATAAATTTCTGCAAAAGAAATGAGTAATTTTAACATTATCAATATCCAAGATTTATTGATGGAACTTGGAGAAGAAAATCTATTCGTGCTGCTAGAAACTTTTTCATCTCCAAAAAATAGCGAAATCGAAGTTTTCATTCATAACAGAGCATTGGATTTTGTCCGCCGAAAACTAGCTATAACATACCTTGTGCTTGATTCAGTCGGAAACTTTGCTGCGTATTTTACGCTAGCAAATAAAGCACTGGAATTTCCTGCCGCTAATATGTCGCAATCAACCAAAAAGAAAATAGAACGGTATTCAAAATACAACGAAAAATCTGGCACATATATTGTGCCTGCATTTTTGCTGGCTCAATTTGGAAAAAATGCTTTTTATTCAAGCTCTGAAAAACTTTCTGGTAACCAGTTGATGGATTTTGTACTTGAAGTCGTTGCAAATATTCAGTATATGATTGGCGGCGGAGTTCTTTATCTTGAATGCGAAGATAATCCGTTCTTGCTAGGTTTTTATCAAAATAGCCATAATTGTTTTCGTCCATTTGGCGAACGAAAATCCGATTCCAACACATTATATAAACTGTTTTATAAGTTTATTTAATTCTAAGATAATAAATCTGTTAAATATATCATTCTCCTTTTAGAACTCTCAGCTTAAAAATGAAAATGTTTAAGAGCTGGGAGTTTTGTTTTTAACTTAACTCCTTAGAAATTATTTTTGAAAATTATGTATGAAAATACGAGGAGATAAAAGCGTTGAAAACAATCGCGCTCATTTTTGCGGGCGGTAGCGGACATCGTATGAATAGCCGTTCCCGTCCTAAACAATTTTTGCAGTTCTACGGAAAAGAACTCATTATTCACACGCTGGAAAATTTCCAGAACCACGCGCAAATTGACGCAATCGCAGTGGTGTGCATTGAGGAATGGATTGGCTATCTGCAACGACTTTTGAAAAAGTACCAGATTGACAAAGTGCGCGCCATAGTTTCTGGCGGAAAAACAGGACAGGAGAGCATTTACAAGGGACTTTGCGCAATCCGCGATTTTGCGCCAGAGGACTCCGTGGTGCTAGTTCACGACGGTGTGCGACCGTTTGTGAATGAATCGCTGATTTCTGAGTGCATTGCGTGCGTGAAAAAACACGGCTCAGCAATTACGGTAACGCCCGCAATTGAAACGATTGTTACCACGAACGGCGATAAAATCGCAACGATTACCGACCGCTCAAAATGCTTCCACGCCAAAGCGCCGCAGTGTTTTTTGCTCGGGGATTTGCTTGCGGCACACAAAAAAGCAATTGCAGAAAATCAGTTGAATATGATTGACAGTGCATCGCTGATGAAATGGTATGGAAAAGATTTATTCACCGTCAAAGGCAGTTTTGACAACATCAAAATCACCACGCCGGCGGATTTTTACACATTCAAAGCGCTTTACGAAGTTCGCGAACAACAGCAAATTTTTGGGTTTTAGGGGAAGCTATGAAAAAAATATTGGAAGAAGATTTTGCAACAATCGCAGAAAAATATGATTTTTCTGCATTAAAAGGCTCTTCGGTGCTTGTGACTGGTGCCACGGGACTTTTGGGTAGTCAGATTTTGCTTTTTTTGGATTTTCTGAACAGAACGCGATATTTTGGCACAAAATTATATGCGTTTTGCCGCAGCGAAGAAAAAGCGAAAAAGGTGTTTGCCGAGGCTTTTTCTGAAAACCGAATTAATTTTTTGTATGGCGATGTGCTGAATTTGCCTGCGTTTGATTTTGCGATTGACCACATAATTCACGGCGCGAGCGTTACTTCGTCCACAGATTTTATCAGTCGCGCGGTTGAAACAATCGACACGGCGGTGAACGGCACGATGAATATGCTCAATCTGGCAAAAGAAAAGCAGGCAAAATCATTTGTGTATCTTTCGAGTATGGAAGCATTTGGCATCACGGACGGAAAAGGCGAAGTGCGCGAGGCGGATTTGGGTTACATCGATTTATCGAGTCCGCGCTCGAGCTACAGCGAAAGCAAGAGGCTGTGCGAAAATCTATGCGCGTGTTTTGCCTCAGAATACGGCGTGGAAGCCAAAATCGTGCGTCTTACGCAGACGCTTGGCGCGGGAATCGACTACAGCGACACTCGTGTTGCCGCCCAATTTGCACGCGCGGTGATAGAAAATCGCGACATCGAGCTGAAAACTCAAGGAGCAACGAAACGTCCCGTGATTTACACTTCGGACGCAATCAGCGCGATTCTGACGGTTCTTCTGAAAGGAAAATCAGGCGAGGTTTACACGGCTGCAAACCCTGCGACTTTTATGACAATCCGCGAAACAGCTGAAATGATTGTTGAAAAAATTGCAAAAAACTCAATCAAATTGAAATTCGACATTCAAGGCGTTCCTGCCGAATATGCGCCGAACTTGAACTTGAACTTGAACTTGAACGTGGACAAGCTATGCTCTCTCGGCTGGAAGCCCTCTGTAAGTTTGGAAGAATCTTATAAACAGATGATAGCCGCTATAAAGGAGGAAATGTGAAAACTCTAACAAAAGACGAATTGCGAAAAATTCAGTTATTGGAACTCAAAATTCTAAAAGAAATCAAGCGAATTTGCACAAAACACGACATAAAATATTTTCTCACAGGCGGCACTTTGCTTGGAGCCGTTCGACACAAGGGATTTATTCCTTGGGACGATGATATTGATATTGCAATGCTAAGAAGCGAATACGACCGATTTATAGAAGTTGCGCCAAAAGAACTTTCTTCTGAATTTGAATTTATTTCCATTGAAATAAATCCTGAATATGCAGGCGGCGGTGGAAAAGTTTTGTTACGAAATACAATATTCAGAACTGCTCAACAGCCCAAGAATTTTGAAAAATGCGGAATTTTTGTAGATGTAATTCCGTATGATAACGCTCCAGATTCTATTCTAAAACTTTTTTTGAATAGAAGTTTTATACAATTTATGACAGTTTTATATGCGTTGAAAGTTGGTTATAGAAATGGCACAACTCCTTTTAAGGCTTTTGTTGCAAAAGTTATGTATATAGGATTTTTATTTGTTCCGAAAAGCATTGTTCGTAAGTATTTATTGCATTTTCCAAGTTTATTCAGCCAGCTAAATTGTAAAAACAAGATATTTTTCAATGGACGCTATCCATTAAAACGAGAATTGCATCCAATTGGTCAATTTAGTTCATATTCTGAAATTGAATTTGAGGGAGAACCATTCTTTGTCTTAACGGATTATGATGCGTTTTTGAAAATACTTTACGGGAAAAATTATATACAACCTCCTCCTAAAACTGAGCAATATGCACATCCAATTGTTGAACTTGATTTTGGTGAATATTAGTCATCTAAAGTTTGAAATAAACTTGTAAAGCCTATGGCTTGATGATTTGTTCTTTGACATTTTTATTTTTGAAGGAAAACGTATTATTGAAAAGTATAGCCTTTATGGGCTAAACTTTTTACTTAGTTATTGCTTTTTTCTGTTCATTTGTGTATTGTATTAAAAAGTATTGCCATAATAGGCTGTACTTTTTAATCAATTTTGTAAGGTACAATATGCAAATTACAAGAAATCGCTATTTGGATAAACTTATCTCATGTATGTGGGACGGACAGGTAAAAGTAATCACTGGTATAAGGCGTTGTGGAAAGTCCTATCTTTTACGAACTCTTTTTAAGAATTATCTTTTGGAGCAAAGAACGAAGGTTGAGAATATTCTTTCTTTTGAGCTAGATTTGACACGTGATATTCGTTTTAGGAATCCTTTGGAGCTGTCATCGTTTGTTTCTGAAAAAGTGCGAGGAAGCGAAGAACAATTCTATCTTTTTGTAGATGAGATTCAGTTTTCCGACCAGGTGAAAAATCCATATAATCCAGAGGGAAAGAAAATAACTTTTTATGATGCGCTGAATGATTTTCGGGAATTTGAAAATCTTGATGTGTATGTAACAGGCTCAAATTCAAAAATGCTATCATCGGATATTTTGACGGAGTTTAGAGGCAGAAGCGATGAAATTCGAGTTCACCCTCTCAGTTTTGAAGAGTTTTTTTCTGTGTACGACGGCGAAAAATCAGAGGCATTTGAAGAATATGCTTTTTATGGCGGACTTCCGTTTGTGCTTTCAAAAAAAGATGAAAGCGCAAAAATGGACTACCTTTATTCGCTGGTATCCGAAGTTTATCTGAAAGACATAGTCGAGCGGAAAAGAATTGAAAAAGAAGATGTTCTTTCACAAATCTTGAATCTTATCTGCTCGTCTGTCGGTTCGCTCACAAATCCGAAAAGAATTGCGGATACGCTTCGTTCAAGAGAGCATATCGAAATTTCAGATGTTACGGTTTCGTCTTATATCAAGCATTTAGAAGATTCCTTTTTAATATCGGAAAGCAAACGGTATGATGTTCGCGGAAAGTCCTATTTTGATTTTCCGAACAAATATTACTGCGAGGATATAGGACTTAGAAATGCACGGATAGGATTTCGTCAGCAGGAGATGACTCATATCATGGAAAACATAATCTATAACGAGCTGAAAATCCGGGGATTTTCCGTTGATGTTGGTGTTGTTTATTCACGGGAATACAACCAGAATAAAAATTCCGTGCGTGTACCTAGGGAAATCGATTTTGTTGCGACCAGAGGCGGAAAAAGAGTTTATATCCAGTCAGCCTTTGCTCTTCCCGATGAAGAAAAAATCGTAACGGAGCTGAAGCCTTTTTCGCTGACGGGTGATTCTTTTCCGAAAATTATTGTCCGAAACGACATTAGAAAACGCTGGTACGATGAAAATGGCATTTTAAATATTTCAATTACTGATTTTTTGCTTGATGACACTGTGATATAATTTTTCCTCAAAAATAGAAATTAGGATTTTTATAAAAAGCTCCTATGCGTCAAAGAACAGAATTGGATTTTGTTGCCTTTGCAAAAAACTTGCATTGCAGGGTATGAAAATAGATTTTGTCTTATGACAAGGAGTTTTTTATGTACATATCTTCATCAATCCGCTGTGGCTCACTTATGCGGCGACTTACAGCAAAAAATGCGGTTTCTCTTACGCCAGAAGTTGATTCAGATGAATATTCTGGGGAGCAATCAAAATGAAACTCTGTATACTTTCACCTCGATTTCCGTTCCCAGAAAATGGAGGCGATGTGCTTCGCATAAACAATATCGCCCGCTACCTTAAAAGCAAGAACTTTGAGCTGGTGTTAATTTCATTTTATGAAGACGAAATCCGCCTCAAAAAAGAATATTTCGCGCTCTACGACACCATTTACATGATAAAGCGCAAAAAAATCGTATCTCTTGCGATGTCTCTGATTTTCGCACTGACAGGCAGACCGATTCAGTGCGGATACTATTTTTCGTTCGCGTTTCTTAAGCAACTTAGGCGCACGATAAAACGGGAATTGCCCGACGAATATATCTCGCATCTTTTGCGTATGACTCCATATCTGGAACTTACTCGCCAACAGAAAAACTCGATTGTTGAAATGACAGACGCACTTTCAAAAACTTACGCTCTTTCTGTAAAAGCAAAGGGAAATATCGTGAAAAAGTGCATTTATCGGGCGGAACTCAGCTTAATTCGTCGCTATGAAAAATATGTTGCCGCAAATTTTCCAAAAGTCGTGCTTGTTTCGGACGCGGATATTGCATATTTGCAAAAGCAATGCAGCAAAACACCAAAAAGCCTTTCTGTATATACAAATGGCGTGGAATTTTTGCCGTCACTTCCAGAAAAATATGATAGAAACAAAATCTGTTTTATCGGCAATATGCGCACTTTGCAAAATCAAGATGCGGTTTTTCATTTTGTGCAGGATATTTTTCCGCACATAAAAAAATCCGTGCCAGACGCAATGTTTGTGATAATCGGCGCGGAACCGCCTGAGCAAATTCAAAATCTTGCCGATGGAAAAAATATTGTTGTTACAGGCTTTGTCGATGACATTCAATCGGTTGTTTCAGGTTGTTGCGTTGCGGTAGCCCCTGTGCGTGTGGCGGCTGGAATCCAGAACAAAATACTTGTCGCGTTAGGTTGCGGTGTTCCTGTGGTGATGACTCCTCTGATTGCGCGCGCAATTCCAGAATTGAAAGACGGCGAAAATTGTTTCATAAAAGAAGATGAAAATGATTTTGGCGAAAAATGTGTTTATCTTATGCAGAATGATGAAATCCGCTCTGTGATTTCAAAAAACGGATATGAAATGGTGAAAAATCAGTATTCGTGGAATGAAAAATTGAATGGATATGAGATAATAGCTAAAAATATACGGGGGGGGGTATTAAAGCATAGTAATTTTGTATCCTATTGTCATAAACTTCCTCGTCATGCCGCTTATTCTTGTGGGTGGGCGGTATGAAAAAAGTCCTCTTTCTTTCCAACACCGCCAATTTCTCAAAGTTCAACCGTCCTTATATGCGCTGGTTCAAGGAACAGGGCTGGCAGGTGGACTATGCTTCAGCCGGCGAGGAGACCGTTCTTGACTGCGACAATCAGTATTCCATTTCCATTGCCCGAAGTCCTTTCAGCCTGAAGAATCTCCGTGCGCTGAAAGAATTGAAAAAACTGCTTTCTGAAAATCACTACGATATTCTCCACTGCCACACGCCCATGGGCGGCGTTATCGGGCGGCTGGCGGCAAAAAAGCTCTGGAAAGAGCATAAAATCAAGGTGATTTACACGGCTCACGGCTTTCATTTTTACAAGGGCGCGCCGCTTTTGAACTGGCTTCTGTATTACCCCATGGAAAAATGGCTGGCAGCCTGCACCGATGTGATTGTTACGATAAATGAGGAAGATTATGAGAAAGCAAAAGAATCATTCTAGGATTTACAAGATTGACGGCGTAGGCGTGAACTTGGAGCGTTTTCACCCTGTTTCTGCGGAAGAAAAATCAGCGATTCGTGCGGAATTAGGATATAATACTGCGGATTTTATCATCACTGTAGTTGCGGAGTTGAATAAAAACAAAAATCAGATAATGCTCGTAAGAAAAACGGCAGAACTAAAGGCGATAATTCCAACTTTGAAAATTCTGCTCATTGGAAAAGAAACGCTCCCGATTGTGCGGGACTATGTGAGTGCTGAAAATTTTTCCGATACAGTGCAATTTTTAGGCTACCGCTCTGATGTTGATAAACTGACAATGATAAGCGACATCGCATTTTCTGCAAGTCTGCGAGAGGGGCTTCCTGTGAACATAATCGAAGCAATGGCGTGCGGAATTCCTGTCGTTGCGAGTGATAACCGCGGTCATCGCTCTCTTGTCCGCGATAAAGAAACGGGCTTCATTTTCAGTCCAAAATCAGAAAAAGAGATGCTGGACGCAATTATTCTGCTCTACAAAAATCCCGCCCTCCGAGCCGAGATGGGAGAACGAAACAGAGAGCGGGCAGAGTCTTTTTCCTTGGAAAAGGCGGTGTGCGCGATGGACGCAATTTATCACACGGTGATGTAAATCCGTCCGTTTCACGCTCATTTTTATTTCAGCACAGATTTGAGGGCTGAAAGCAACATTTTTATTTCCACCGGTTTTGCCACATGCGCATTCATTCCCGCTGAAAGCACCTCTTCTTTATCATCGTCGCTCGATTTTGCCGTCATTGCAACAATCGGGATTTCAGAGAGAGCCTTGTCGCTCAGCGAGCGGATTTTCCGCGTGGCTTCCAAGCCGTCCATCACGGGCATCATCACGTCCATCAGCACAAAATCAAAATATCCCGCGCCGCGCTGCCGCAACGTTTCTACCGCTTCCTTGCCATTTTCCGCCGTTACCGCAGAAATGCCCGCGTCATTCAAAATCAACTTGGTAATCTCGCGGCTCGTTTCATTATCCTCCACCAAAAGCGCCATACGCCCGCTCAAATCCGCACTGTCCCTTTTAGAATCGCGGCGAACACCAAAAAGCTGCGTCAAGCATAAACGGAAATCCGAAGCAAAAAGCGGCGTAGAAACGAATTTATCCACCCCTGTTTCCCGCGCCTGCGCTTCCACATCGCTCCAATCAAGCTCGGTCAGCACCACAATTTTGCCGTCCGCGCCCGCATTCTTCTTGAGTTTTCGCACATTTTCAAAAAAAGTGCTCTCTGAACCGTCATAGCCGAGCAAAAACAGCGACACCGCCGTTCCGCTTTGCTTTTTCTCGCGCGCATACTGCAAAGCACCGTCGATGTCCGCCGAAAACGTTGCCGAAAGCGAAAACCGTTTGAGCATACGACACAAACTGCCGCTCATCTCCATATCGGAATCAATCACAATCGCATTTTTGTGCGCTAATTCAGGGATTTCCCCGTTTTTTCGCACCGAAGCAACCTTGAATTCAAGGCGCACAATCACTTCCGTCCCCAGTTGCGGCGAGCTTTTTACGCTGATTTCGCCGCCCATCATATCCACGATATTTTTTACAATCGCCATTCCCAGCCCCGCACCAGACGAAGCAGACACCGCAGGCACATTTTCGCGGCGGAACGGCTCAAACATATCCCGCTGAAAATCCTCGCTCATTCCAATGCCGTTGTCTTTTATGCGGAACTCATACGTTGCGTAGCCCTCGCGGCGAAACGCGGTCTCAAAAATCCGCATCGTAATCGTACCGCGCGGTTTGGTGTATTTTATCGCATTGGACAGCAGATTTGAAAGCACCTGCACGAGCCTCATTCTGTCGCAGATAATATCCTCGTCCACCACATCAATCGCGTCGATTCTAAAGTTTTGCGCCTTTGCATTCACATCGCCGATAAGAGAACTTTGCAGCGAATGAATCACATCGGCAAGATTTTCTTTTGTTTCCGACAGATTCATCTTTCCGCTTTCAATGCGGCTCATATCAAGCACATTGTTTATCATCGAAAGCAGTTGGTGCGCGCTCTTTGAGATTTTGCCCAGATAATTCTTCACGTCCTCAGCATTTTCAAGGTGCGTGGTTGCCAGCGCAGAAAAACCCAAAATCGCATTCATCGGCGTGCGGATTTGATAGCTCATATTGTTTAGGAACACCGTTTTTGCCCAATTCGCCTGCTGTGCAAGCGACAGCGCATCGACCAGCGTGGATTGATGCTCAAAGTCGGCGATAAGGATTTCGCGCTGTTTTTTGATGTAATACACCACAAAAACACACAGCAGCGCCATACTCACAATCACCAGCACAATGTAAATCGCCAGAATTTTGCGCCGATTGCCCGAAAACACATCGCGCGGCACATACGACATAAATTTCCACGCCGTATCCGCAATCGGAGACACCGTAACGAACGTTTCCACGCCGTTAAATGCCGTTTTGAACACACTGATTTCGTCCGCGACAATTCTGCGGTAGAGCGTTGCCGTCTGCATATCGAACGGACGGCGCTTTTGCTCGTATTCGTCAAAAAAATTGAGGTCGGGATTCTCTTCTTCGCTGTCTTTCCAAAAATCGCCGATGATGTAGTATCCCGCGCTGTCGATGACCGTCGTGCCGCCTTTGCCGTTGTAATCCCCGATTCTCAGGATTTTGCTCAGCGAATCCATCTGCCGCACGATAACAAAATGCGTAAACGTCTGATTTCCCACCGTAAACGGCTCAATCTCCGCGCCCGCCAAAAGATACGTTGAGCGCAAAAGCACATTTTGGGGATTCTTAAAATCGTAGCGCACCGCAAAATGAGATTCGCTTTTTTTGCATTGCTGCACCACAAAACTCACATCTTTCACCGCATTGTCGGCACTAAACACATAGCCCGTTTCAGAAACGACCATACAATCTTCGTATTCAAAGAGATTTTTTATATGCTGCAAATGCTCTTTTACCGCGGCAATATCGCTCAATCCCTGATATTGCATTGATTTTCCTATTTTCTCTGCGTCTCGCCACCACGTTTTAAGCACCAGTTCCAAAAATTCCCTGTCGTGCAGAGAAAGCACATTAAAAGCCTCGGTGTTTGATTTTTCCACGATTGCGCTCACAGAGCGAAACACAACACAAAATGACACGATAAAAATAACGGCGATTGCAATAAAAACGCCGTAAATCTTCTTGCTCACAGAAAAAAATTTGGTTGGGTTTTCTGTAAGATTTCCAGTTTCTTTCATTTTTTCCTCAAAGATGTTCAATATCATACCAGAAATCACATTTTTTTTCTATCCGTGCTTTTTTCGCTCTTCTCTTCAGCCCCTGTCGCACCCTGCGGCTAGGGCTGTCGCACTCTGCAATTTATTCCGAGAGCCAGCGAGCCGCGGAGAGCGCGTGATAGGTGATGATGATTTTTGCGCCCGCCCGCTTCATCGCCGTCAGATTTTCCAGCACAATCCGCTTTTCGTCAATCATTCCCGCAGCCGCCGCAGCCTTGACCATTGCGTATTCGCCCGACACGTTGTACACCGCAAGCGGCACGCTCACCGTCTCCGATGCCTCTTTGAGCACGTCCAAATACGCCAGCGCAGGCTTTACCATTACGATATCCGCGCCTTCTTCAATGTCCGACACAATCTCGCGCAAGGCTTCCTTTCCGTTCGCATAGTCCATCTGGTAGGTGCGGCGGTCGCCGAACGCAGGCGCGCTCAGAGCAGCATCGCGGAACGGCGAATAATAGCCCGAAGCGAACTTTGCGCTGTACGCCATAATCGCCGTGTCAGAAAAGCCGTTTTCGTCGAGCGCCTCGCGGATTTTGCCCACGCGAAAATCCATCATATCCGACGGCGCAATCACGTCCGCACCCGCGCGCGCAAGGCTTACCGACATCTTGCACAACAGCGGCAACGTCGCGTCGTTGAGGATTTTGCCGCCCTGAACCACGCCGCAATGCCCGTGGCTCGTGTATTCGCACAGACACACGTCGGCAATCGCAATGAGCTCGGGAAAATCGCGTTTCATCAAGCGGATTGCACTTTGCACCACGCCGCTTTCGCTCCACGCCTCTGAGCCGATTTCGTCCTTTTTTTCGGGGATTCCAAACAAAAGCACCGCGCGAATGCCCGCCGCACGCACTTTTTCCAGCTCCTCGCTCAACGTGTCCACCGAAAACTGAAAAATCCCCGGCATTGACGGCACCGCATTTTTTACGCCCGCACCGTGCACCACAAACACGGGATACACCAAATCGTCCACGCTCACCGCCGTTTCTCGCACCAACGCGCGAAATGCTTCACTCGAGCGAAGCCGTCTGAGTCTTTTTTTCATTTCCATCATTTTTTCCTCCACAATAGGATTTTATTACGCTTATATGTTATTGCCGCATTTGCGCCCGCCATTCTGTTTACCGCAAAAAACACTCGTTTTTTCTGCCCGCCGCGTGTTTGCCGCATTTTCCGTCCGTTTTTTCCGCCCCAACAGCGCGTTTTCGCAAAAAAACACTCGTTTTTTACGCCCGCCGACTGTTTGCCGCATTTTCCGCCTGTTTTTTCTGCCCCAACAGCGCGTTTTCGCAAAAAAACACAAGTTTTGTGCGCCCGCCGACTGTTTGCCTTATTTTCCGAGCGTTTTTTCCGCGGCGGCAATCAGTGCCTGCACCATTGATTCTGCCGTATGCTCTTTTGACAAAATGCACCGCGCTTCTCCGATTTCTTTTGCACATTCGCCAAGCGTCGAAAGCCCAATGCACACGATTTTTGCGCTGTCTTTCAGTGCGTTTATGCGATGAGAGCGGCAGAACGCAAAAAAAGCGCGCACGGCAAACGCCGACGAAAATGCCACAAAATCCAGCGCACACGCATTTTGCGCAAAAAGCGAAAGCAATTCGCTATCTGCCGCCGTTTTGTAAATGTGCGCGTCGCAAAACGGGATTTTCGCCGCCTCAAAAACACGGTTAAGCTCCGCAGAGCCCTCTTCTGCGCGCACGGCAAGCACCGATTTCGCTGTTTTGCCGTATATTTTTGCAAACGACTCGGCAAGGCTTTTCACCCCCGCATTTTCAGGCACAAAATCCGCGATAAATCCACGCGCGCGCAGTGTTTTCGCCGAGGCTTTTCCCACCGTGCAAAACTTGAGATGAGAAAGAGAGCGCATATCCAGCGCAGATTGTGCAAGACGGTCAAAAAATAGCTCGATGCCCGCCGAACTCGTAAAAATCACCCAGTCAAAGTGCGAAAATCCCGATGCAAAAAGTGCCGAAAGCGCCGTTTCGTTCGGTTCGATTTTGACGAATGGCGCACAAAACACGTCCGCCCCCGCGCCCAAAAAAGCGCGCCGCTGTTTTTCGACGAGCTGTTTTGTTCCCGCCACGCCGATTTTGAGAGCCGAAAGCGCACAATCCGCGCTCACAAAATGGAACGCCGCCGTTTTTCCCACCACGATGACCGCCGGAGAGTGCACAAGAGCGCGCTCGATTTCCGCCGTCAGCGTGCCCAGTGTCGCGTCGATACGGCGGCTCTGCGGTGTGCTTCCGCGCTCAATGACGGCGACGGGAGTCTGTGCGCTCATTCCGCCTGCGATAAGCCCGCGCGAAATCTGCGCCGAGGCTTCCACGCCCATTAAAAAGACAAGCGTTTCCGTACCGTCATTTGCGAATCGTGAAAAATAGTCATCACAAAGCGAATCGGCAAGGTGCGCCGTAATCACGCGGAACGAACGGGCAACGCCGCGGTGCGTGACGGGGATTCCCGAAAGCTCGGGCACTGCGATTGCGCTCGTCACGCCCGGAATGAGCGCATACGGCACGCCCGCCGCCGAAAGCGCCGCCGCTTCCTCTCCGCCGCGCCCAAACACAAACGGGTCGCCGCCTTTTAAGCGCACCACCGTTTTGCCTTCTTTTGCCTTTTGAATCAGGATTTCGTTGATTTTCTCCTGCGAAACGCTGTGCTTTCCCGGGATTTTCCCCGCAAAAATCTTTTCCGCGCCCGCCTTACATTCCCCCAGCAGCACCGCACTCGAAAGATTGTCGTACACCACTGCGTCCGCGCTCTGCAAAAGGGCAAGAGAACGCACCGTAATCAAATCGTCCGCGCCCGTGCCTGCGCCCACCAAAAACACAGCACCCATTTTTTCGTTCTTCATTTTCTGCCAGTCAGCCGCTCAAAAACAATATCGCACAAATAGCTCCACGACGCCGCATCGCCCGTTTTTATCACTTTATGCGGAAATCCGTCGCGTTCAATAATGCCAGTTACGCTCATCGTGCCGTCTTCCACCGTGCCTGAAATCTGGCAATACACGCCAACAGGCTCCGAACAGCCGAAGCCCAAAAGCGAAAGCAAATACCGCTCCGCCGTCAATTCTGCCATCGTTTTTTCATCGTTGATAGCGCTAATAATTTCTTTGATTTCGCTGTCGTCTTTTCTGCCTTCTACGGCGATAATCGCCTGTCCGCCCGCAGGAACAACATCGCTCGCACTAAAATAGCGGTATTCCAAATCCCCTTCGTTGTCGAGCGAAAGCCGCTTGAGTCCCGCAGCCGCAAGGATTATGCAATCGACTTCACCGTCGCGCAATTTGGAAATCCGAGTTGGAACATTGCCGCGAAGCAACGTACACTTGCACGACAACAATCGCTCAAACTGCATTTTGCGTCTCGGGCTTGACGTGCCTACATAAATCGAATCGCCGTAAAACTTGGAGAGCGAACCGCCTTTTTGCACCAAAACGCCGCGCAAATACACCAAAACATCGCGCACATCGCCGCGGGGAAGCACACCCAGAATCGACAGTCCGTCGGGTATTTTCATCGGCATATCTTTTGCGCAGTGCACCGCAATATCGATGTCGCCCATTAAAAGCGCGTCCTGAAATTCCTCCACAAACACGCCCTTTCCGCCGAACGACGAAATCGGCGCTAACGATTTATCGCCCTGCGTTACTTTTACCACAATTTCCGTTTCGACATTCGGAAATTTGTGTTTTATTGCATTCACCACCATCTCGGTTTGCTTAAGCGCAAGGTCGCTCCGTCGCGTTCCAATCCTGATTTTCCGCATCAATAATCCTCTTCACATTTTTCACAAAACACAACTTTGAGGCTCAAAAATAATCTCATTCAAACTATATCATATTGCCGTTAAAAAGAGAAAGACTTTTTAACGTTTTGCATACATTTATTTTCGGGATTCCAAATCACATTCGGAAATCGGGTAGTGTTACAAAAGGAATGCTGAAACAACAATGGGAAAAGTTGTATTATATAGTCTACGATAAACATAACACTAACTTGTCCCCATTGTTGTAGTATAAATATAAAACGAAACGGCAAAAAACGCAAT
>CALBGU010000253.1 GCA_937893155.1 uncultured Treponema sp.
TATGATACGCGGTGTTCGGTCTTCAAAACTGATGGCTTGATGGCCACCGTCGCTGCATGAGACGTAGCAACGTCCACAGCCGATACATTTCTCTCGGTTGATTTTAGGAAAGACCATGGTATCTCTGTCAAGGTCATGCGGCATGGAGAAATTCTTCAGTTCTTCGCCGACCAATTTTTTCAACTCCGAAAGCGCAACAGAAATTGCCAGCGCTTTTCGATACGGACGATTGCTCGTGAGCGCGTCAAAAATATCGGCACAACTGATAATCATCGCTTCTTCAGGATATTCGCCCGCCTTTTTTTTGTAGTACCCCGTGCCAATAAGCGTTTCGTGGTGATAGCGCACAAAATCGCGAATTTGGTCAAAAAACGGATTATTGCTCAAAATGCGCCAGCCGATTTCCGTATGATTTTTTATCGTGGTGTATTCCTCGTCGGAAAGACGGCTCGTTTTGTTGATAATCGCATCTGTAATCCCGATTTTGCCAATGTCGTGGAGCATCGCCCCGTAGCGCAGATTGTGTAGGCGCTCTTCGCTGTAGCCAAGCCGTCGCGCAATGTTGAGCGAAAACTTGGTAACACGGGCAGAATGTCCCTCGGTGTATGCGTCCTTTGCTTCAAGCGCACGGGCAAGCGACTTAACCACGTTGAAATTGCTTTCGTCCAATTTTGCAAACAGATTTCGGTTTGTGATTTCGCTGGCAATCAAACTCGACGCAATCTCAAGCATATACCGATGTTCCACGCCAAACGGATTTGCCGCGCTTCGTGCAAACGTAACCACGCCGAACAGCTCTTTCGCATTCCCAAACGGCATAGAAATAAATGACCCAGTAATAAATTTTTCTTCCTGCATTGTTGCATAAGACGGGTGCGTTTCGCGATTCGGCACAGAAATAATCTTGTTCCAATCCGCCGCCTGCCCCGAAATACCGCGCCCAACGTGAATCGACGGCACATTTTCTGAAATACCGCGCTTGTCGAACGGAATGAGCAGCCCCGTTTCTTCCTCGAACGCATAGCAAACACCGCACTCAAACGAAATCTGAGAGGCAAGGTCGTCAAGCAAATGCGCATAAATCTCGTCGAGCGAACCGTGCGCCTGCAATGCTTGCGGAAACGACGACAGCCGCGAAAGTTCCCGATGCTGACGGTCAGCCACTGACGCCGCATAGAGATTGATTTGCAGACGCTCAGAAACAGCCTGCAACTCCTTTTTTTGCCCGTCAGACAGCACAAGCATTGCCTCATTTGACGCAGAACACACGAGGATAAATCCCAACAGCTCAAAATTCCGCACCACAGGCACGATGTACCGTCCGCGATAAATTGCCGACAAACACTGCTCAATAAGCGGGTCATCAATCTGGAAATCGGAAAACAGCTTTTCCAGCTCCAAAACGCCTTCCGTCATAGCCAAGCAACCGATAAAAAGCGAATCATCAGAAATGCTTGTGATTCCCTCGCGGTCAATTTCGCGGTATTCGTGAAACTCGGTATCGTGGCAGAACACATGCGCTTGTGCCTCGGGAAAAATATGCGCAATATACGCCACAACAGACTGAACGAGCGCCGTCGCAGTATCCCAATTATCAAGCCTGTCAAGGCTAAACTTTTTGTTGATGTCTTTTAATTCAGTTTCTAAATTCATATTCTCTTCAAAAAACGAAATTCGTTTTCCTCCGCAATGCTCTCATTCTTTTTTGACTTCAAAATTGATTTTTTACATTCGCCGCAGCAGAGCCGCGCTACAAAATAAACTCCATCTGGGTCTCTTTAACGCGCATTTTTTGCTTATCGTAAAATGCGCGCGCAGAATCATTGCCTTCCCACACATTCAGCGTAACATCATAGCAGCCGCGCTTTTTCGCCTCCGCCTTCACCGCCTCGAACAACGCCTTCCCTGCTCCCCTTCCGCGCGCCTTTTCGTCCACGCACAAATCATCAATGAACATCGACGTAAACGGCACCATATTGGTTGAAAACGGCTGCTTTTTTAGCACGCAAAATGCGTATCCAATCACCGCACCGCCTTCCACCGCCACCAACACGGGTTTTTCATCATCGGAAAACATCGCCGAAAGCTCATCGCGCGTGTATTTCGTCGTGCCAGACACAAAAATATCGGGGCGGATTTTTGCGTGCAATTCCAAAACCTGAGACAACAGCTTCAAAATTGCATCAGTATCGCCGTCATTTGCTCGTCGGATTTCCATAGTTCCTCCATTTTTTCAGATTTTTCAAGTTATTTGCTGTCAACTTTTTGGATAAAATACACCGTAAACGACTTTATACGATTGATAAACGACGTTTCAATTCGGTCACGCAAAAAAAACAACGAAAGCGCATCTACACCGCCTGCACCATACAAAATCCAATTATCACCGTCGCGAAACACCGCAATGCCGCTCTTCATTTTCTGTGGACCTGCCGCAGTTATTTTCTCTTCAAGAATCATTTTCGTTTTGTTTGAAAACAAATACAAAATTTCCTCGCCGCGATTTTCCAGCGAAATATCTGCCTGAAACTGCCCAAACGGCGCCATATACACATCTGCAACCACCTGCGTCTGTTTCGCCGTTGTGCTTCTCGACACGATTTTTGCCCAATCGTAGAGATTGTACCATTTATCGTGGCGCACAGAATAATACGGAATGCCCGCATAGCCCTCAACATCGAGCAGTTCTTTTTGGATTCGCGCAATCAAATCCTCGTTGCCGCGGTATGGTTTCACCTGCAACACTTCCGCAAAATACGCTGGCTTAAGCGATTTCATCACGGAAATCAACTCTTTTGCTGTCGCATTATCGGTTTCAAGACAGATTTTTTTCGTGTTTCCCGTGTTCACAATCACCACTTCGCCGCGAGAAAGGCGCGCCTTTTCGTCCGCGCTCAAATTTTCGTTGAACGACGTTTTCGCACTCGCACTCATCACAAGCGCACAGCCAGCAAAAACCGCCATCAATTTCTTTGGTATGATTTTCATACGCTCATCATACCTTTTTTTGTGCGCGATTACAATAACACCCCGAAAAAAAAACACCCCGATTTTCTCGGAGTGTTTTTTCGCTTTCGGCACAAAATTACTTGCCCGCCAACTGCACATAAATTTGGTCGGCAAGACCAAAACCCGCATTTTTCGTCAATGTTTCAGAATATTGGTCGTACATCATATCCTCGTACATCGACTGCGCATAACTTTGCTCGCCGCCCGCTTTCTGCACCGTGCTTCTCATAGACGAAAGCATAATCTTCACAAAATAATTTTCCAGCTGCAACGCCTGTTCATAGAGCTTGCTCGTGCGGTCGATTTCCGTTTTCGGCGCGTGCGGATTTGCCCCGTTTGCCGCCGCCCCAATCGGAGATGAATGTTTGTCCGCCTCGGTCTTGTACAGCCCCGAAAATCCTTGCGTATAATCGCCGTTGAGCCGACTGCCGTCTTTCACCTGACTGGACGACACACTCGACAGATTAACCTTTTTTTCCTCTTCTGCCGCCGCCTGCGCGCTTTTTACGAGGTCAGAAAACCGCGACAAATCGCTTTGAGCCTTTGCATTTTGAAGCGATTGATTGCCGCTCGTAAGCGATGAATTGTATGATGTGGTAAAATTTACGTTCGTATTCATTTGCTTTCATTATCGGAAAAAAAAACGAGCGCATTACTTTTTTCAAAAAGATAGATTCCCGTATCATCACCTTTATTTCAGTATTCCTTAAAGCACATTTTTGAGCGATTCTGTATCAAAAAAGAAAAAAATATCATATTTTTGAGCATTTTTTATCAGAAAAACAATACTTTTGAATCATTTTTGCTGTTTTTTAGGCGGGAAAAGAGCGACTAAGCATTTATTTTCATCTTTCCCGTGCGGGAAATGCAAAAACAAGTGTTTAGTCTGCAAATTCCCGAAGGGGAAAAGGCGACTAATCGTTTAGTCTTGCTTTTCCCGCGCGGGAATTGCAAAAAAAACGTTTATTTTGCGTTTTCCCGTGCAGGAAATGAGCGAAATCAAAAAAAGGCGGCTTTTTCCCCGTGCAGTTCTTGTATTTTCCGCTTTTTTTCTAGGGTATTCTGTGTTAGAATAAAAGCAAGGCGGAAAATGATGTTGCACAAAAGTTTTATTTACTACGGCTACGACAAAGAAACGTACTTGGATTGCAAAGAAATGATTCGTTCCTACAACCGAAAGAACGCGCTCATTATGAACGGCTGGTTTCTTGTCGTCAATCTGCTTTACCTTGCGTTCAGTTCGTTCAATATGTTCGGCGTGTCGATTGAACAAACGCCGTTTTACGCACTCTACACCGTGCTTGCGATTGCTTACGCGCTCGTAATGATGTTTTTTCCAAAACAAACCGAAACGCACAGTACTCTTTTTGTGTATATTCTGATGGCGGGAATGTTCACCTACGGAGTTTTTACGTCGATAATGCGTCCGTATATGCCTGCCTCTATGTATTTGGTTATGTATATGCTTATCAACCTGCTGTTTATCGGGAATGTGGTGCGTATGATTGTGCTGGCGTTTTTGAGCACGACGATTATGCTCATCTCGTCGTTTGCGCTTAAAACCTTCTCGATTGCCTATCAGGATTTGTACAATACGCTGATGGTTGCGCTGCTTTCGGGCGGGCTTCATTATATGTTCCAAAAGAGCCGCATCAGTCAATTCGTGATGTATCAAAAAGATTTGCAAATCCAGCGTGAACTTGAGATAAAATCGAGTTTCGACGCATTGACGGGGCTTTTGAACCGCGGCAGATTTTTTTCGATTGCCGAAAAAGCGCTCACGGTAAAAGCCGACGGCGAATATATCAGCCTGTGCCTGCTCGACCTCGACGGCTTTAAGCAGATAAACGACCGTTTGGGGCATCAGATGGGCGACAAAGTGATTCAGATTGCGGGGCAAATCATCACTGAAACCATTGACGAAGCGGGGATTTTTAAGACAAACCGAATTACATCAACGTGGGATTTAACTGCGCCGCAGAGCCTTGCAGGGAGATTGGGCGGCGATGAGTTCATCATTTTTATGCGCGGCAAAAAAACACGGGCACAAACGCTTTCGGTGCTGCAAAAAATGCTGGACAAGATGAACGCCGTGCGATTCGACTCGTTGGAGGGCATTCACGCTTCTTTCGGCATTACTGAAATGAGCGACGGCGAAAGCGATATGGACGGCGCATATTCACGGGCAGACGCGGCGTTGTATGAGTCAAAGCGCGCCGGAAAAAACAGAATCTGCTTCTTTGAAGAAATGGGAGATAAAGTATGATGTTTTTTTCTCATCTCGCGTTTTATGTGTCAAAAAATGCCGTTTTTGCGCTTAATTTTTTGTGCGCGCTTGCACTCTCTCTGTTGTTTTGTTTGCTGATGGTGCAAAAACGCTACGAAAAGCGCACGCTGTCTTTGCTGACGGCGCTTATCGGCGTGGTTGAAATGCGCGACCCGAACCTTGAGGGACATTCGCTCCACGTCCGCAATTTGTCAATGCTGCTGTACGATAATCTGCCGTGGTCATACCGCGTGAGGATTCCGCTGCGGGATTTGCAGTTTACGGCGCTGTTGCTCGATGTGGGAAAATTGTGCATTCCCAGCGCGATTATTGAAAAAAGCGGGAAACTCAAAAAAAATGAACTTGATTTAATCCGTCATCACCCCGAAATGAGCGAAAAGGTGCTTTTGAGCGTAAAAGGGTTTTCCAAAATCGCAAAATGGATAAAATATCATCACGAGCGCGTGGACGGCAACGGACATTTTAAGCTCAAGGGCGAAGAAATCCCGCTTGCGTCAAGGATTGTTGCGGTTGCAGACACTTTTTCCGCGCTTACGATGGAGCGAAATTACAAGCCCCGCCTTTCCTACGAAGAAGCAATCACAGAACTGCGGCTGGTGGCAGGAACGCAGCTTGATAAAAATCTGGTAAAATACTTTTGCGCAATTCCGATTCGCGACATAGAAAAAAGTATGGACGAAGTAAAGAAACAGATGAAAAAATATGTGTAATGGAGGGTGTGAGAAAAAATGAAAGTACGTTTTTTTGTTTTTGCACTGTGTTTTCTCTCGCTTTTCTCGTGCGAAAAAAAAGGCAATCGTGCCAAACTTTCCAATGCTGGCACTCTCCAGCTCGCATTACGAAGCGGGCTGTATGCCGATGTGGTAAAATCGTGCCTTCTCGACTTTGAGATTGAAAACAATATCATCTGCACTGTCACGGAATTAAGCGAAGAAGATTTGCACCGTGCCGTGTTGGACAACGCAGGCTCAATAGATTTTTGTATGGTCGATAGTTCGTGGATGGCAGAATTGACCGCAAAAGGCGCGCTCGCCAATCTTTCGGATTTTGGCTATGAACTCGACGATGATATTATCAAAGCCACAAAAACGGTGTGCTACTCACAAAATGCGCTCTATCTTGCCCCCTATTACGGCAATGTAACCGTGCTGTTGTTCAATAAACTGATGCTCAAAGAGGCTGGCTATTCGCCCACCGACATCATTTCGGTGGAGGATATGCTCAAAATCTGCCGAAGCGCAAAAAAACGGCACAATTTGGGCTTTATGTATCGCGGCGACACGGCAAACAATATCGTGGTGGATTTTCTGCCGATATTGCTTTCGTTTGGCGGCTGGGTTGTTGACAAAAATAATGCGCCAACGATTAACACCCCGCAATTTCAGCGGGCGGTGAGTGCGTATCTGGAATTAATCAAAACGGGGCGCGCCGCAAAAAAAGACGACCTCGTTGCCGCAATCGCAAACAAAGCGGCGGCAATGGGCATCGGCTGGCCGGGCTGGTACACGCCCACGCGCAATTCGTCGATGGACTATTTGGCGTTGAGCGGAAAGCGGGCGCGGAAGGCAATCCCCTATAATGCGAACATTTACGGCATTTGGGCAGTTGGGGTGCCGTCTTCAAGCACAAAAAAAACGCAAGCCGTTAAGTTGCTTGCGCATTTGATGAGCAAAGATATACAAAAATCCACGGTGGCAAAAGGCGGCGTGCCGTGCAGATATTCGTGCTTGGGAGATGATGAAGTGCTACAAAAATTTCCGCAGTACAAAGTCGTGTTAAAGGCTTTGGAGGGCGGCGTATATCGTCCCGTTATGCAGGAATGGAGCGAATTTTACACGATTTTGGGCAAACACCTCAAGGCGATTATTCAAAAAGACATTTCGATTGAAGAAGGACTTCAAGCGGCGCAATCCGAGCTTGAGCAAATGCTCGCACAACCAAAATCCACCAATTAAATCACCGCGCATTTTCAAAACATCTCTAGTTTTTTATCAGCAGTACAATGCAAACTGCTGATTTTTCGTGTTATAATAAAAATATGATTCAGAGAACATACGACCCAGAAAGCGAAGAGCAATTCGCGTGGATGATTTCGTCGCTGAAAGACCCGACGCTGTATTCCCAAAACCGTGCGGTGTTTATCCAGCTGTTTTTTTCGCGTTTTACCGAAAGCGAAGCCCGGCGCGTCTTGGATTTTATGCACGCAGAATTGCCGAGAGCCAAAATCGCGGGAATGAGCCTGTACGGTGACGCAAATGTGAACCTCAACACGCAGAAATTCATTCGCCTCAATATTTGTCAGTTCGACGAGAGCGACACGGCGATTTTTGAGTACGACGCACAATCAAAAACACCCGAAGACATTGCGCGCGACTTTAAGCAAAGCCTGTCAACAATCAAAAATGCGAAGGGCGTGCTTGTGCTTGCAAGCGGGCTGACGTTCAACATCTCTCGCTTTATGGAAAACGCATCTGCGGGGAACGAAAACATACCGTTCTTCGGCGCGGTAAGCAACATCAACACCGCCGACAGCAAATTCGTGAACCCGTATGTCCTCGCAACACACACGATTGAGAACGGCATTGTTGCGGTCGTGTTCTTCGGCGACAATTTGCACTTTCACACAGAATATACATTCGGTTGGAAACCAATCGGCAAGCAATTCGCCGTGGAAACAGGGACGGCGACAACCATCGGCGACACTCTAGTAACCAAAATAGACGGAAAACCAGCCACAGAAATATTCAAACGCTATCTCGATGTGGACCCCGACAGGCATTTTGTATCAAACATTTGTGAATTTCCGCTCGTTGTTGAGCGCAATGGGGTCATTCAGGCGCGCATTCCGTGCGGATTCAACCAAAAAGGTGAATTTAACGTAATGGGAGACATCAAAAACGGGGAGCAAATACGCTTTTCATACGGAAAAACAGACGACATCTTGCGCGATTCATATCATTCGCAAGCAAAAATGGCTGAATTCTTGCCGCAAGGTATCTTTTTGTATGTGTGTGCGAACCGCGCAATCTTTATGAAAGACAGAGCGTGGGAAGAAATCGACGGATACTCGAAGATTGCACCGAATTTGATGTATTGTCACGGCTTTGCGGAATTGTATCGCTACAAAAATCACGGCGGAGTGTTCAACAGCACGCTAATTTCGGTCGGACTTCGCGAAGGAGAACGCGACGCAAACGGCGGCAAGTGGCACACGGTATTGCCAAAGGGGCTTGTTTCGTTCGACGTGCAAGACAGCGACTTTACAAGCAGAAAAACACAAGAAAACGGCGCACAATCCTCTGTGGAAATCGCAAAAGAGCGGTGGATAAATGCAGTTGACGCGGTGCAAAAGCCAAAAACAGCATTACATACATCTAACGGCATATATTATATGGAAGAAAACGCTGTTGAAGACCATTTCAGCACGCAGAAAGATATGGAAGCAGGCGACGCGGTTCATTCCATGTTCGAGCGACCGCTGGGGAAATCCATTCCCCTCTCTGACCGTCTCGTAACATTCTTGGAAGCAACCACCGCCGACCTTGCCTGCGCCACGGAAGAGGCAAAAGCAGCAAGCAAAGCCAAATCCGACTTTCTGAGTAATATGAGCCACGAAATCCGCACGCCTATTAACGCCGTGTTAGGCTTGGACGAGATGATTTTGAGGGAATCCGCAGAGCAAAATATCAAAAATTACGCGCGCGACATTCAAAGTGCGGGGCGGGCATTGCTTGCGATAGTGAATGACATCTTAGATTTTTCAAAAATTGAAGCAGGCAAGATGGAAATCATCGAATCGCCGTACGATTTGCGCCAAGTCGTGAATGATTTAACCAATATGGTCGCCGCAAGAGCCGAAAGCAAGGGCTTAGAGTTCATCGTTGACGTAGATGAGACCATTCCTCACCTGCTTTATGGCGATAGCGTTCGTATTCAGCAGTGCGCGCTCAACATTCTCACGAACGCCGTCAAGTACACGCGAAAAGGGCGTGTTATGCTGTCTATCGGCGCGGAGGAAACGGCAAAATCAGATGAAATTGAGCTTTGCATTTCTGTGCACGACACGGGAATCGGTATCAAAGAGGAAGATTTGAAAAAGTTAGCCTCGCCGTTCGAGCGGATAGAGGAATCGCGCAACAGGTCTATCGAAGGCACGGGACTTGGAATGAGTATTGTAAACGGATTGCTCAAAAAAATGGGCAGTGAACTCATTGTGCAAAGCGAATATGGCGAAGGCTCGCGTTTTTCGTTCGCGGTGAAACAAAAAGTGCGCGACGCAGAACGCATCGGCACTTACGCGGAGGCGCGAGAGGCATTGCAGAGCACGATTGAGTCTTCCTACCGCGAAAGTTTCCAAGCGCCAAGCGCCGAGATACTTGTTATTGATGACACACCGATGAACATCGCCGTGTTTCGTGGCTTACTCAAAGCAACACGGTGCAAAATCGACTCGGCAGAGAGCGCCGACGAAGGTTTGACGCTCACTCGAACGAAGAAATACGACATTTTGTTTGTGGACCACCTTATGCCCAAGAAAGATGGCATTGCTTTTCTGCACGAACTGCGCGCCGACAGCGGCAACGAGAATTCCTCAACCGTGTGCATTGCGTTGACGGCAAACGCGGTCTCTGGCGCAAAAGAAATGTATATGGAGGCAGGCTTCAACGGCTATCTCACCAAGCCGATTGACCCGCCGACGCTTGAAGCAACGATTTCTGCGAACATTCCAAAAGAAAAACTCTTGCACAAAGGCGACACGGGCTATGCGGAAGACAAAAACGGCTGGGACGGCACAGAACGGCGCAAAAGTTGTGTGTCTGGCAGCGCGGAGGAGCTTTTTTGCACGCTGTTTGACCTCGATATAAATGCCGCGCTCCAAAATTGCGGCACGACAGACACGTTTTTGACCGCCGTCAACTCATTCTATGAGGCGATTGAAGAGAACGCAAGCACCATTGAGCGCGCATTTGCCGAAAAAGACTGGAATACATTCACGATTAAGGTTCACGCGCTCAAGAGCAGTGCAAAACTCATCGGCGCGAAGGAATTAAGCGAACAGGCAAAGGCGCTTGAACGTGCTGGCGATATACTCCGCGGTGCAGGAATTGACAAAAACACAGTGCAACAACCAATTCTGCACGACGGAAAGGACAAAAACACCGTGCAAAATGCAATCCGTGCCGACGGAAAGACCGAAAACATCGTGCAAAACCAAATCCGTACAGACGAAATGGCTGAAAACACTGAGAAATTGCTTTTTCGTTATCGCGGATATGAGAAAACACTGTGCAAACTGCTTTCCCGTGAAGCAAAAAACGCTGACGCACACAAAACCAGTGATTCCTCCGCCAAGAAAAAGCCAATGCTGGATAAAATGAAACTTTCAGAGGCACTATATGCGCTGAATGAGGTTGTTTCTGCCTTTGATTTTGACACGGCAGAGCTGATTTTGTCGGAATTGGAGTCTTTTTCGCTGCAAGATGAGATAATCGAGCCGTTTCGCCGTGTTCGTAAATCAATAAAGGACGTGGACGCGCAAAAAGCAAAGGATTCGATAGCAGCATTGCTTGAAATCATATAGCAAAGCCCGATTTTGAAACGCAAAATGGTCTGTGCAGTGCTGTTTTGCGTTTCTTTTTTCTGCGATATATGCGATGTCGCTGTAAAACAGAGTGTTTTGGCAAAAAAAGAGCCGTTTTCACGCTGCAACAAAGCGATTGCAGATAAAAAACGGCTCTTGTTTTCTGATTGGAGCACTTTTTATTTTTGCAAAATGATGTGTGCGATGTCCGCAGGTGTTTTTGCGATTGCAATCGCGCCCGCGTCTTCGAGTTCCGAGCGATTCCCAAAGCCGAAAAGCACGCCGATGCAATCCAGCCCTGCTTCCTTTGCGCCGTTTACGTCAAAAACACGGTCGCCCACCATAACCGCGCGGCTTTTGTCCTCTATGCCCGCCGCGGCAAGCACATATTCAATGATTTCTGATTTCTTTGCGCGTGTTTCCTCGATGTCGCTCCCGCCGACATACGCAAAGTAATGCGCAACTCCAAAATGCGCAAGCAATTTTTTGGCATACGCTTCTGGTTTGCTCGTTGCCACAAACAATTTTTTGCCGTTTTTCGACAGCGTTTCAAATAATTCGCGCAAGCCTTCGTACATTGCACACTCAAACAGCCCTTTTTTTGCGTACTGTTCGCGAAAAATCTTTATCGCAGAAGGAATTTCGCTTTCAGGAAGACCAAAATACTCCTTGAAACTATACGAAAGCGGCGGACCGATGAGCTTTTTATACTCGCTCCGAGGCACATCGCGCCCAGAAATGACTGATTTCACAAAGTCAAAGGTGTTAAAGATTCCTGCAGAGGTGTCCGCAATCGTGCCATCAAAATCAAACAGCACATAATCATATATTTTTGACATACAACGCTTCCTTTACAATACTGTTTTGAGGAAATCCGCCGGGGAAAGCTCTTTTTTCAATTCCGAAAGCTCCAACGGCACAGATAAACCATCATTTTTCGCCGAAAGACAGAACGAAAACGCAAGCGGTTGTGCATTTTTGTCGCGTGAATCGCCATATTCTTCGGGGATACACTCGTCCGCGTACACAAAAAGCACCGCTGCTTCATCGCCTGAAAGAACGGGCGCGCAGGCACACAAAAAAGCATCTACAAAACAGTGCTTCGACGGAAAAACAACCGTGTATCCGCTTTTTAATCCCAGCGCAATCGAAGCCGAAGCAATCGGCGCATTAAAAACCGAATTGGCAAACGAGGCAGGCAAAATCTCTCCGTCCTCGAGTATCTCGCGGTTGATTTCAAATTCGCGCTTTATTTCGCCGCGAAAAGACGCAAACACTTGCTTAATATCACCGCACCCCGCATTTTCAATCGCATCGTGAACAACCTGCACCGTCATTCTGGAAATTTGGCTTAATCTGCGGCGAAAAAGCGGCGGCGTAAACTCCAATTTTGGAGATTCTGGGGCATTCAAAATACTTTTTTTGCCGTCTTTCCATTCTTGCCAATCAGATTCGCTTGCCAATCCCGGCGCCCATTTTGCAGGCTTAGAAACAAAAATCGTCTGCATTTTTACGCCTTTCTAAACACAAGCAGCGAATAACTGTTGCTGCCCAAATTATGATGCGCCGTTTTGAGCGAAAATCCTGCCGCTTCAATCGCGTGCACTAACTCACCGAAACGATACATTTTGCTGTTGCCGTTTGCCATACAGGTAAAATAAAGCGATGTCGCTTGAAGCGCATAACTTTCCCCTGCGTATTTTTGCTTGTCCCACAGCGGCTCAAGCACATACACATCAGTGTCTGCTCGCGCGGCTGAGTAGACTTTGCTCAAAATTTTGGTGATTTGCTTGAGCGAAAAGCAATCCAAAAACTGGCTCATCCAAAACGCATCTGCATTGTCGGGAAGTCTTGTTTCTGCATCAAGCACATTGCCCGAAACGGTCGAAATCCGCGCAGAAAATCCTGCATTTTTTGCATTTTCTTCGGCAACCGCAGTCTGTCCGGGCAAATCCACGATAGAAACTCGCACATTCGGATTGTATGAGCAGCACGCAATCGCCCATTTTGCCGTATTTCCGCCAATATCCACAAGATGATTCACCGCAGATGAAAACACAATCGGCAATGCGTCAGGAAAAGCAATGTCGCTGTAAAAATGGTCAAACTCGAACCAGCTTTTTTTCTCGCGCGGTGGCAGCGTGGAAAGCGCTTCGTAAATCGTTGTCCACTGTTCGCCGAAAACACGCAAGCCTTCTGGCTTTCCATTCTTTACGGATTCAAGCAACTGCAACGCACCTGAATAGCAAATATCGTTCACAAAATTAAAATTTACTTGCGTCAATTCGTCTTCAAGCAGGAAAAAGCCCGTTTTTCCAAGAACATATTTTTCCGCATCTTCGCCAGAATCGCTCGAAAAGCGCAAAACGCCCATTCCCAGCGCCATCTCGCACAAAACGCCTGCGCCGTATTCCGAAATCTCGCATTTTTTTGCAATTTCCTGCACCGAAATGCCTTCGCTGCCAGCGTCCGAAACCGTACGCACAATTCCCAATTCCAAAGCGGCACGAATTGCCTGAAAAGTAAGCGGAGAAAACGCAATTTTCTGCGCTTCAACTTTTGCATCTACCGCACGAATATCGTCGATTTTCATATTTTCGGGCGAATAATACGCCCTGTCATTTGTAGCCATAATCGCATTTTACAAACAAAAAGCCCCCATAGTCAACACAAGCAGCGGCAAACAGATTTTATCTTTCTTTAGCAAAAATACCGCAAAAAAACGCAAAATTTTCAAAAAAAATACACTATTTTTCTATTTATCTATTGATTATCTAAAGGATATTTTAGAGAATAACGGTATGGCAAAGAATCTTGATATTTTTGAAAACGACCCCGTTCCAAAGGCGGTCGCAAAACTTGCAATTCCAACAGTTGCAAGTATGCTTGTTGCGGTTATTTACAATATGGTTGACACGTTTTTCGTCGGCAAACTCGGAGACCCGAATCAAGTTGCAGCGGTTTCCATTGCAACACCCGTTTTTCTTTTTCTTATGGCAGCAGGAAATATGTTTGGAATGGGCGGCAGTTCCTTTATTTCGCGTGCACTCGGCGAAAAGAATTTAGACAAAGTAAAACACATTTCCGCATTTTGTTTTTACGGTTCAATTATCATCGGCATTTTCGGTGCATTTTTATTTTTTGCAGGTATGACCACCATTTTGTCTTTGATTGGCTCAAGCTCGGCTACCGCACCTTTTGCGCGAGACTATCTTTCGTACATCGCTTACGGAGCGCCGCTGGTGGTGCTTTCCACGGCGTATTCAAACCTTGTGCGCGGAGAAGGAGCGGCAACAACGGCGATGGTCGGAATGATGAGCGGCACTGTTGCAAATATCATTCTTGACCCGATTATGATTTTGAATCTGAAAATGGGAGTTTCAGGAGCCGCAATCGCGACCGTTATCGGAAATGCCGTTTCCCTTGCCATTTATTTATTCCACGTTTGCAGCAAAAAATCGCTCCTTTCCATTCACATCAAAGATTTCAAAATGGGAGACAGAATTGCGGCTTCCGTTTTTGCAATCGGACTCCCCGCCTCTCTCAACAACATATTGATGAGCCTCAGCAATATCGTGATGAACAATTTTCTGTCTACATACGGCGATATTCCTGTGGCAAGTATGGGCGTTGCACAAAAGGCAAATATGCTCGTGGTCTTTTTACAAATGGGACTAGCGGCAGGCGTACAGCCATTGATAGGCTATTGCTACGGCGCAAAGAATTTCAGACGAATGAAAGATTCAATGCGCTTTGCGATGTTCACCAATCTCGTCATCGGAGTCACAATGACCACGATTTATATTTTCTTCAGCCGAAATATCGTCAGTACGTTCATCAAAGACGCAGAAGTCATTGAAACAGGAAATATGATGCTCAAAGCGCTGATGGTTTCTGCTCCTATTTTGGGCTCGCTGTTCATTTTCAATTTTTCGTTTCAGGCAATGGGCAAAGCATTGCAAGCACTTGCGCTGTCTGTCAGCCGCCAAGGTTTCGTGTTTTTGCCGATGCTTTTTATCGGACGCTCTCTGGCAGGCTTAAACGGCATTGTGTACGCACAGCCAACAGCCGACATCGTATCGATTGTGATTGCATTTTTGATGTTCCTTTATATGAACCGAAATTTCAAAAACAGCGAAAAAATCGCATAAAAACGCACAATACGCATTGAAAACGCCGCCCTTTTCGTGTAAACTCAATCTATGCGAATAACAGGTGGCGTTTTAAAAGGCAGACTTACAGAAGTTCCAAACGGAAATATGGCGATTCGTCCTGCAATGGATAGAATGAGAGAGTCAATTTTCGGCATTTTGGGTGATTTAAGCGGAAAATCTTTCTTGGATTTATTTTCAGGTTCAGGAACCATCGCCATTGAAGCCGTCTCACACGGAGCCTATCCGGTATCCCTTTGCGAGATGGACAAATCCAAAGCAAAAACAGTGCTTGCAAACGTGAGCATCACCGAAAAAGAACTCGGTAAAAAAATCGATTGTCATTTTATGGCAGTGGAACTTTTCTTAAAACGATGCAAAAAACAGTTTGATTTTATCTTTTTTGACCCGCCGTTCCCGTACAAATTTCGCCTAGAACTGCTGCAAACCGCCGAAAAGCGTTCACTGATTACAGAAAACGGCACAATTATGATTCATCGACCAAGCGAAGACCCGCTTCCCGAAAAAATCGGCAAACTCGAGCGAACCGACCAGCGAGTTTACGGTCGCTCAATCGTAGATTTTTATCGCTACAGCAACACTTCCGATGAACAAAACGAGAAAAAATGCTAAAAAAAGTTTGAAAAACAACACTAAATCTTGACAATCTAAAATTCCGTGTTACCATTATAATTGTAGATTGTTAATAGGAAAAGTTTTATGGTCGAAGAGGATTTAAAAAAAGCTATCAGCGAGAAAGAGATTCCCAATGGCTTCATAAAAACCACAGAACAGCCAGTAGCGGGACTCAGTTCTGAGCAAAAGGTACTTTTGAACCGAAAAGGCAACGCGCTTTACAATCAAGGCAAATACGAAGAAGCTCTCAGCATTTATATGACGACAGGCTATTCAGACGGGCTTTCAAGAATCGGCGATGTTTATGCAGAAAAAAAACAATCGCTAAAGGCACTAAAACTTTACCAACTTGCACACAATAAAAAAAAATCCGAACCTATTATTCAAAAAATAGCGGATGTATTATCAGTTCTTATTCAAGAGGATAAAAAGTGAGCGATTTAATCATCGAAGAAGAATTTTCCCCCATTCCAGAAGATTCTCAAGTCAACGAAATTTCAGAGTTGTCAAAAAAAGGCTATCAACTTTTGAAAGAAAACAAGATTGCAGCCGCGAAAGAAATGTTCTTGCAGATTTTAAGTATCGAAGAGAACAATAATTATGCGCTTGTGGGATTGGGAGATGCAGAACGAAAACAAAATCAGTTTTCAGCTGCAATCGAATATTATTCAAAATGTTTGGCTTGCCACCCTGGCAACAATTACGCACTTTTTGGGCTTGCTGATTGTTACAAGGCTCAAAATCAGTATCACAAGGCGATTGAGATTTGGGAGCAGTATCTTTTGCACGATGACCAAAATATCACCGTGTTGACCCGCGTTGCAGACGCATACCGAAAAATCCGTGATTTCAAAAAATCCAAATCGCTGTATCTCAAAGTGCTCGATATGGAAGAAAACAATGCGTATGCGCTCATTGGTTTGGGGCATTTGCACTACGATTTTAAAGAATACAAAGACGCCCTTTTTTACTGGACAAAAATGCTTGAGTTGACTGAAAGCGCCGTCGATATTCGCGTTTTGACTTCAATTGGGAATTGCCACCGAAAACTCAAAACGTTTGGTGACGGGGTGTATTATTTTGAGCGTGCTTTGGAAATGGACCCGAAGAATTTTTACGCGCTGTTTGGATTAGCAGATTGCTATCGCGGAATGAATATGCAGTTCAGAAGCGTGGAATATTGGAACAAAATCCTTGAAATGGATCCGAAGAATAAGGTCATTCTTACCCGCGCAGGAGACGCTTACCGCAATACCGGCGATTACAAAACTGCAACAGAATACTATAACAAAGCGCTCGATATTGATTTTGATATTTATGCAGCGTTAGGCTTGGCGCTTATTTGCAAGGGCGAAGGCAAATACGAAGAAGCTGTGGAGCGGCTTTACCGACTTATCCGCAACGATGAAAAAAATTACCGCTTGTATATCGACCTCGCTGATTGCTATATCAAGATGAATAAAAAGCAAAAAGCCGTGGAAGCATTAGAAAGTTTCCAAAAACTCGGTATTAGAAGTACCGCAATTTCAGAAATGCTTGCAAAAATTCAATCGAATAACGCAACATTTTAAGCAGACTTTTGAAAACCGCTTGCAAGATGCTTGCGGTTTTGCTATTTTAAACGAATGAAAGCAATTTTAACGGGGCTTTTGCCCGAAGAAATAACCAGCGTTTTAGAGTTAAAAGAGAAATTTCGCGGAAAACAGATTTTTTCTTGGATTGGGAAAGGCATTCGGTCTTTAGATGAAATGACGAATCTTTCAAAATCGCTGCGGGAAGAAATCGCTGCAAAAGCCGATTTGTATTCATCAACGGTAACTCAGGTACTGCACGATAGCGACGGCACCATAAAGCTTCAAATTACCCTCCACGACGGTTTAGCAATAGAAACGGTGCTTTTGACCGATGCAAAAGGGCGCAAAACCGCGTGTGTAAGTTGCCAAGCGGGGTGCGCAATGCACTGCGCTTTTTGCCAGACAGGGCAACTCGGGTTTGCAAGAAATCTCACCGCAGGCGAAATCACAGAGGAATTTTTGTTCTTGGAACGAGAAGCTGGAATGCTCGACAACATTGTTTTTATGGGAATGGGCGAGCCAATGCAGAATTTGGGCGCAATTAGAAAAGCAGTCGAAATTTTGTCGCACAAGGACGGTCGCTCACTTTCAACAAGACGAATTACCCTTTCCACATCAGGAGTTATCAAGGGAATCTACGACCTTGCCGATAACGGTCCAAAAATGCGTCTGGCGGTATCGCTCACAACCGCAGACCCCGATTTGCGCGAAGAACTTATGCCAGTTTCAAAGACAAATCCCCTCCCCGAACTCAAAAAAGCAATCGCCTATTTTATTGAAAAAACGGGAAAACGGGTAACGCTCGAAGCCGCTTTGCTCGCAGGAAAAAATACCGGAGAAGCAAGCATAAAGCGCATGAAAGAGTTTGCAAGGGGGCTGAACGTTCACGTTAATTTGATTCCGTGGAATCCCGTGGGAGGCTTGCCGTTTTCACGTCCAAGCGATTCAGAGTGCAAAACCGTACTCAATGCGCTTGAAAAAGCAAGCATCAATACAACGCTCAGAACTCCGCGCGGGCAAGAAATTGGAGGTGCGTGCGGACAACTCGGAAAAGTTTCGATTGTCAAAAAATCTAATGACAACAACAGGCAGTCCGTGCTATAATAGTAAATATGGAACACAATATGATTCTGTCTGCGTCTGGGTGGCGCAAAGTTTTTGCTGAATCTGGAAATGAAGAAGATTCAACCATTGAAATCGGAGATGAAAATTCAGCATTAGTCGCGATTGCAGCAAATACCTACATAGATTATATCATCAAAAAAACGGGTATGGAGCAGCCGGTTATCGTTATGGGCATCGATACTCGTCCGACAGGTCCTGCGATTGCCGATGTGATGATGAGAGTTTTCGCACAGCGCAATATTCCCGTTCAGTATATTGGAATTACCGCTGCCCCCGAAATTATGGCATATAGCAAAACGCAATCAGGGTTCGTTTACATTTCAGCAAGCCACAATCCCATCGGTCATAACGGAATAAAATTCGGGCTTGGCGATGGCGGCGTATTACCCGCAGACGAAGCAGCACTTTTGGCTGATGATTTCCGCGTGCGCTGTGCAAGCGAAGACGCGTATGAAAACGCAGTCAGAATGGTTCTTTCCGCAAATTCTGAGGACACAGATTGGCTTTACGCAGAATGTATGGCATACAAAAAAGCGGCGACAACCGAATATCACAAATTTGCCCGAGAGGTGATTGCAAACACAAAAAGTTTTGTTCAGCAAAACAGTATGTTCAGCCAAATTCGCCAAAAAGCAAAAGCAAGTGAAATCGGTATCGTTGTTGATATGAATGGTTCGGCACGCTCTCTTTCTATCGATAAATCATTTTTTGAAGAATGTGGCATTTCCTATTATTCGATTAACGACAGCCCCGGACAAATTGTGCATGGCATTATTCCTGAACCAGAAAATCTGGTGCATTGTGCTACCGAAATGGAAAAATTGCACGCAGAAGGTCATTCAGAAGTGATTTTGGGCTATATGCCAGATTGCGATGGAGACCGCGGAAACATTGTGTATTGGAATGAAAAAACAGGAAAAGCAGAAGTTCTAAAAGCGCAGGAAGTTTTTGCGCTGTCAGTGCTTGCAGAACTTTCATTCTGTGCATATATGCACACGCTTTTAGGTAGTTCAGAGCAAAAACTTGCCGTTGCCGTAAACGGACCTACTTCAATGCGAATCAATGAAATTGCGCAGGCTTTTGGCGCAAAAGTATATCACGCGGAAGTCGGGGAAGCAAACGTGGTAAATCTTGCCCGTGCGCTTCGGAGCAACGGATACACCGTGCGAATTCTCGGAGAAGGCTCGAACGGAGGCACTATCGTGCACCCCGCAGCAGTGAGAGACCCGCTGAACACAGTTTTTGCAATTATAAAATTGCTTATGCTCCGCGACCAAGTTATGCCAGACGGCAGAATTTGCAAAGGAATGTTCCGCCAATGGTGCGAAGCAAGCGGCAACGAATATCACGATGACTTTACCATTCCAGACATTCTTGCCACCCTGCCCGCCTACACCACAACCGGTGTTTCGGAGCAAAGAGCGTGTTTGAAAATCCAAACGAAAAACAACAGCGATTTGAAAAAACGCTTTCAGCCGCGATTTGAGGCATCTTGGAAGAAAAATCTGCCCGTCTTTCAGAAAAAATACGGTATATTTTCTTACGAGGTCATCAGCACAAACGGCATAAAAGAAACAACCGATTTGAAAGATTTTTCTTTGAGCGCAAACGGCGGATTGAAAATTCTTTTCAAAGACGAATCGGGAAATCCGATTGCGTTTATTTGGATGCGAGGAAGCGGCACAGAGCCCATTTTCCGCGTTTTGTGCGACGTAAAAGGCGACAATCCAAAGCTCGAAAAGCTGCTTTTGGAATGGGAAACGTTGATGTTGCTTCACGCAGACAAAGACGATTAACATTGTAAAACAAGGATATTTTTATATTTAAGGAGTTGAACGATGGATTCAAATGAAATTCTTGCTCGTGCAAAAAAGTATATCGCCGACGAGAAAGACCCGAATTTCCGAAAGGAAGTCGAAGATTTGATTGCAAAGAATGATATGAAAGAGTTGGAAGACCGTTTCTATCAGTCTTTGGAGTTCGGAACAGGCGGATTGCGAGGCATTATGGGCGGCGGTACAAACCGTATGAACACGCTCGAAATCAATCTTGCAACACAGGGATTGGCAAATTACGTTATCAAGGCATTCCCTGAAAAAGCAAAGGCAGGCACATTGAGCGCAGTTATCGCTTACGACAGCCGCTTGAATAGCGATGTGTTTGCAGAAGCAACTGCGTGCATTTTTGCTGCAAATGGAATCAAGGCTTATCTTTTTACTGGTCTCCGCCCTACTCCAGAGCTTTCTTTTGCTATCCGCGAATTGAAGGCAGATACAGGCGTTGTGGTTACAGCAAGCCATAACCCAAGAATGTACAACGGCTACAAGGCTTACTGGAATGATGGTGCGCAGGTTATTGAGCCGCACGATGTCGGTATTATCAAAGAGGTTAATGCCGTAAAAGATGTAAAGACAATTTCTAAAGAAGACGCTATCAAGGCTGGAAAACTTGTTCTTATTGATAAGGAAATCGATGAGAAGTTCTGGGCAATGTGTAAGGCACAGTTGTTCCGACCACAGCTTATCAAGGAAAAAGCTGGCGATGTGAAAATTGTTTACACACCGTTGCACGGAACAGGAGCTATGCACGTTGAAAAAGTCTTAGGAGACCTCGGACTCAAAGTTATCACCGTGCCAGAGCAAAGAGAGCCAGACGGCAATTTCCCAACAGTCGAAAAACCAAACCCTGAAGAAGCACCTGCATTAAAGTTGGCTCTTGAGCTTGCGGCAAAGGAAAAAGCTGATGTCGTTATGGCAACAGACCCAGATGCTGACCGATTTGGAACAGCATTCCCTGACAAAGACGGCAAATATGTCCTTGTAACAGGAAACCAGATGGGCGCGCTTTTGTTCGATTACATCGTACAGAGTCGCAAAGAGCTTGGTAGTATGCCTGCAAATCCTGCAGTTATTCGCTCTATCGTTACATCATCATTCGTTGACAAGATTGCAGCGAAAAACGGCGTTGAACTTATCGAGGTTTTAACAGGCTTCAAATGGATTGCTGCGATTGAGGCTCTCTTCGAGAAAGATAACAGCAAATCTTATGTCTTCGGCTTGGAAGAAAGCTATGGCTACAAAGTCGAACGCGAAGTTATGGATAAAGACGGCGTTTCAGCAGCAGCAATGTGTGCAGAGATGACGCTGTATTGGAGAAGCAAGGGAAAGAGCTTGCTTGAAAGATTGAACGAACTTTACAAAGAGTTCGGTTTCTTTGAGGACAGAGCAATTTCTCAGAACTTCCCGGGCGAAAGCGGAAGCGCAGTTATGGCTGGCATTATGTCAAAGCTCCGCACAGAAGGATTGAAGACACTCGGCGGAAAGCGTGTTGTAAAAATCCGCGACATCAAAGAATCTGTTGAGTTCGACCCAGCAGATGTTTCTAAGAAAACACCTTTGACATTCCCGAAAAGCAACGTTTTGCAGTTCTTCCTCGAAGGCGGAAGTGTTGTAAGCGCACGCCCTTCTGGAACAGAACCGAAAATCAAGTTCTACATCAACAGCACCGCGCCAGTGGCAGGCGGCACAGATGAAGGGCTTTGTGCAGCACGCGAAGAGACAGCCGCATTATGCGAAAAAATCTCTTCTGAAATAAAAGCTATTTTGGATGCCGCATCCAAGCAATAGAATCTTCAAAGACTACAAAAAACTGTCCCAATTAGCAAATAGTGGGACAGTTTTTGTAGCTTTCGATACGGAAACAACGGGGTTAAGGGCTTCAAATGACCGTATCATTGAGATAGGTGCAGTAAAGTTCAACATCAACGGTGAAATTGCACGGTATTCTGCACTTATCAATCCTGAAATCCATATAAATTCAGCCGCCACTGCTGTAAACAATATCACTGATTTTATGGTAAAAAATTGCCCTCCCATTCGGGATATTCTGCCAAAATTTGTAGATTTCATTGGCTCTGATTCCATTTTGGTGGCTCATAATGCGCAATTTGACATCAATTTCTTGAATTCTGAACTTGAAAGAAACAATTTTCCGTGCATAAAAAATCTAACTATTGATACATTGCAACTTTCTCGGTGGGCATATCCGCAATTTGAGCGGCACAAACTCCAGTATCTCGCCGAAAAACTCTGTATTCCTGTGTCAGAGGCACACAGGGCGGGCGATGATGCGTTTGTTTGTATGCAGCTTTTTTTGCAGATTGTAAAAGACAAAACACACCCCGAAATTGCATTCCGAAAACTCTATGACATCGTAAAAACGCTTCGTGCCGAAGGTGGCTGCCCGTGGGACAGAAATCAGACACCTCTTTCTATTCGTCGTGATTTGATGGAAGAATCGTTCGAGGCAATCGACGCAATCACGCGAAACGATGTACCGCATATTCGAGAAGAACTCGGCGATGTGTTATTGAATGCCGTTATGCTTTCGTATATGCACGAACAATCCAATCAGTTCACGCTCGAGCAGGTACTTAACGATATTTGCGAAAAACTCATTCGCCGACACCCTCACGTTTTTGCGAACAGTTCTGGCAAAAGCGAGATGAAGGCTTCCCCGTCCGACAGTGCGCAAGTGCTTGCACAATGGGATAAAATCAAGGAAAACGTTGAAGGTAGAAAAACAAGTTGTACGCTCGACGAAGTACCCGAGTATTTCCCACCGCTGTTGAAGGCATACAAAATGCTCAAGAAAGCGGGAAAGAAGGGCTTTGAGTGGGAATGTGAAGAAGATGTAAAAGCAAAAGTGCTCGAAGAATGGCAGGAAGTCGAAGAAGCACGGGAAGCGTTTTCCGCAAAGGAAGTGCAAAAATCACCGTTTACAGTGTCTGACGGAAACTCAGAGCTTAACGAAAAGCAGTTGCATCTTGAGGAAGAAATTGGCGATTTATTTTTGTCGCTCGTCAATTATTCTCGCTGGCTCGGTGTTGACCCCACGATTGCACTAGACAGAGCAAACCGCAAATTCTACAAACGCTATTCGTCCGTAGAGCACGAAATGCACAATGCTGCTATTCCGATGGACAAAAATCATCTTGCCGAGATGATGGATTTTTGGAACAAGACAAAGTAGTTTTGTCGGATACGCCACAATGCAAATGCAATGAAAAAAAATACACCGCATTTGTGGTGCGGCGTATTTCCAAGAGGCAACAATAAAATATTATTCTGTTTTCGCAAAGTTCAAGCGATACTGATTTTTGCCGTCTTTGATGACGTAATTGAAGCTCGTGCGCGATATGTCGAGTCGGGCAAAATTGCGCCAGCTGATTTTTTTCACTGTGCCGAGGTCAGTCGTCAAACGCGCGTCAAGGCGGAACATATTTGTAGACGTGTCGTAAGACCAACTGCCCGCGCCCGTCAGCTCCATCGTTTCGCCGAACTCGTCCGCAGTCCAAAGCGTTACCGTGCATTTGTTGTTTTCTGCAAGCACGATTTCATAAGTATCGTCCGTTTCGCTAGAACTGCCCTCCCAAGTACCAGCAAAATAATTCGGCACAGGGATTTTCGCAACAAGTTTCTTTGCGAAGTCAGGCAGCTTGCGATTAAACTCGTTCCAGCTCACGCAGTTCATCGTTGCATTAGACAAAATACGAGCCGTTTCAACGTCAATTGTGCGTGCCGTTACAGTCATTTTTCCGCCCGTCATATTCACGTTGCCCGCAATAATGCAATCCGCATTGAGCATTTTTCCCAAGTTTTTCACAGTTGCCGCGTCAGTGTAGCCCGTCGTCTGCTGAAAGTCCATCTCCTCTAGTACCTTGCCGATAAGACGACGCTCCACGATGATTAAATCCTCGTTACTCACAAGCTCGTCAGTCAAAAGGTCGCTCATCGTCGCTGTGCGGCTTTCCAGATTGAAACTGTCGCTCTCGAATCCCAACACGGCGATTGTCTGCGCCTGTGCATACACCGCGACGAATGCGGCAACCAAAACAGAAAGAAGTTTCTTCATAGTATTACTCCTTGAAAATATATTTTCGATGAACCATAAGATTCATTTTTGTGCAGATTGTTCAGTCTCGTTTATTTTCTCGATTGTATCGCCATATTTCAAAGCAACATCAATTTCAAGAAAGAAACGACTATCAAATGCTTTACTTGCACCTTTGCACAACCTATGGAAAACAAACATAGCAACAGTATACAGTGTCAAATATAGTGCGTTCATTTTAGGAAGCGTTCCAGACCAAAAATAGAATTCGTGTGTCAAAAGCGAAAATATAAACATTAGAAGAAACAGTGTATCAAGACACTGAAATACTTCGCTGTGATAGTAAAAGCGATAGATATTTGCTTTTGGCTGCGTATTATTTATCATATTTGCATATTTCCAAATATCGAATTCGGGTTTAGCAGAATTCTGAATCCACTCGCGAACAGGGCTTTTCGAGTTGCTTTCTTTCGCTTTTTTATCTTTTCGCTGTTCGTTCAGAACTTCTTCAATAGTAGTTCCGTTGCGAAAAGCATAAAACACAAAACGCTTGAAAAGAGTATCTTTGCCCATTTTGTAGAGCGAAATATAGTAATCAAAAAACAAATAACGAATACCGTGTATAAAAAATCCGACAAATACTATTCCCGAAATCAAAATATATTCAGCAATAGAAAAGTTGAAAAACTCAAAAAAGTTTATCTGCTGTGAAATATCAAGTTTTACAACTGCATACAATATTATTCCAAGAAAAAACGCAGTTAATCCCGTCATAAAGTTGACGTAAATAAAACTGCTTTCGGAATTTCTCATTTCATCAAGCATATAAGTCTCCATAATTTTAACGAAGGGAATGAATGACATACCTCTATTTCATAGAAAGTATGCCATTACTTCAAAATACGCTTAGATGAGTTCAGTCATACGTTCTAACGTATGCGACTGTTTCACCGTTTGAATCCTCAAGAACTCTTTCGCCTTCGCAATTATCAGTTTCTTTGCAACCTTCAGGAAACTCAAAAGTCCGTCCACTTTCGACGCTTCTGTAACCGCCGAATTCATCTTTTTCAACAGTTTCAATCATAGTGAAACCCTCCTAAAACATTCCGAAGCCACATAGCAAGAATCAAAACGACCAAAGCTAGACCTGCAATATAAAATCGACTTCTTATTATCTTTTCCTCAAAATGCGTGAACTGCAACAAAAGGATATTTCTGATTTCTAGCTTTTAGCCAGAAAGTAGCGTCATCCATATCTATTACATATCCATACCATTGATTATGTGGTTTTGAAGTCCAATAATCACCTTTCCCAATATAGTTCTTTAGCAGTAAATAATTACCGCTTATATCCCTGGCATCATCCTCATCAATTAAGTGCCAATTAGAATATCCACCTCCTCTATACGCATTACAAAACTCTACAGCATCAGAATAAGTGTATTTTGCAGAAGATTTCATCACAACAAATTCACGCCCACCACCATTTGAATAAGCTTTAAAAACATACCCGCCTCCAGGACCAGTATCACCAATATGGTAAATTCTTACAGATTTCTTTTCTTCACTTGCTTTTTTCTCCGTAGTAACTTTCTCTTCTTCTGTTTCTAGCTCTGCATTCCGCTTTGACAATGTTTCTGCATCCTCTGCTTTAGAAGTTTCTTTTTTTACTTCTGCTACAGAATTAGCTGCCGAACCATTAATCTGAGAAGCAAGTTCTTTGCAAATGTCAGGCATTTTGTCGAATAATTCTTCCACATCTGTAATTCGGTTTTCATACGTCGCATACACCACGGCAGTCTTTACGTCAATGAGCCAGATTGTTACCACAATCTGCTTGCGGAATTTGCTCAACTGCCCTTTTACAAGGTGAGTTGCATTCAACATTTCAAGCTGCGAGCGTCCCTCTGCACTTGCCCAATCGTTCGTCTGAAATTCGTGTTCTGCCACAAGCAAATCGAAGCTGTTTCTGTCCACAACTTCCGCCTTGCCGCGCATTGCAAACGCATACTTCGAGATGAAATAGTCCGTGATAACCGACACCTCTTCCGCAGGAATATCCGTTGCCTGAAAAAGAGGCGTAACAATCTTCAAATTGTCCGCCGCAAAACACGCCATTGCCGCAAACAGCAACGCCAATATCATCGCTATTTTTTTCATCTAAAAACTCCTATATTTTCCCTGCATGCCTTGGCAAGACACCACTGCCAGCCCGAGCAAAACTTCCTTGCGTGCTCTAGCAAGGCATCTTGCCAAGTACACGCACGGCTTTATTGCGAAATAACCTTGCAGGGAACGTCATAAACGAGTTCCCGCACATTTTTGAGAGCCGCGCCGTTCGTATATTTTGTGCGCACCACAACTTTGACCTCGCCTGAAACGTCGGCAGGAACGCGCGCGATGACCTGCGTCGGCTTGTTCACGGTGAGGCGGCGGGATACGCGGTGTTCCTTGCCGTCGCTATCCACGAAGAACACGCCCTGCGCCTCGTCGGCTTCGTCTTGAATCTTGATTTTGTCGCCGTCAATCACGATGTCGTCGCCTGCCGTAATCGTGCCGTCGGTCGCGCCCGTCGCAGAATCGGTAACGAGCGAAATCTCCGCGCCGCCCTGCTTTGTGCCTAAGACGCGAACACCCACCGCCTCGAGCGCTCCTCGAAACTCCTGCGTCAACACCACGTCCGCCGTGCGCTTGTGAATTGCAGGGTCGAACGCGCTTTTCGATGTCGCCCACACGCCCGTAACGCGCGGCGAAATCTGAATGAGCGAGTCCGCAAAGCTCTTTCCGTCGAGCAGGCAATTCTTGACTTCCTCGTCCCTCTGATTGAGGTTTGAAAGCACAGCGTTTTTGTCCTGCCCCGTCTTTGCGGCGATTTTAGCGGCGATGTCGGCATTGTGCTGCGTCTGCAATCGCGTCAGCACGTCCGCAATGCAGTCGTTCAAGTCGTCTGTCGTCAGATAATTCGGTCGCAAATACACGTCCCATTGATGTTCCTTAGCCATAAAAACAACTCCTATTGCTATTGATTGATAAGATTGATATGTGCGCTATTCTACTCTACTTTGAGCTGTTCCGCAATCTGTTGCACTTGCTTCAACGGCAAATCGGCAATATCCGCAATGCGCTCTACAGATAGCGAGCCGTCCTGCAGCAATTTCGTTGCAAAAGCAGTTCTTTCTTCTTTCTGAGTTTCAACCCGAGCTTCTTTTCTCGCTTCTTCAGCCTTTTCCCGTCCGTATTCCTCAAATGCTCTGCACACTGTACTCACCTCCCCGTCTTCTTGCTTGTGAAACCGCACGCGCTCGGCTATCTCGGCATAGTGCATTTTGTCCGCGCTGCTTTCGCGAAAATCGTGCATCAGCCAGCCAATAGCGTCATCGCCATTATACGCGCCATTTACATAAATCGTATGAACGCCGTCGTCATACGGTTCGCCGTCAATCCACTTTTGCACTTCGTAAAGTGGCTTATTTTTCTTCTTTAGGTCATGCTCGGTGATAAAAATGATATACGTTTCGGGCAACGCCTCAAAATCATCGTTTTTCTTTAGCGAATGAGAATCAATCATCGAAAGATTGTATCTC
>CALBGU010000254.1 GCA_937893155.1 uncultured Treponema sp.
GCACGAAGTCAGCCCTGTTCTCGACACCTCTACAAGAACGATGAGCGTGAAACTTCGCTTTAACAAAAAGGACGACAGAATCAAAGTCGGTATGTATGGCAGAGTAAAACTCATTACCGACACTATTCAAAACGCGATTATCGTGCCTTCAAATGCTATCGTGCAAAAAAACGACGAACCTTATGTTTTCGTGGTGCAAAACCTCGGCGGCTCGCAGTCTACTGTCAAGCTGCAAAAAGTGGAAGAAGGAATTACGGTGGACAACAAAACCGAGATTATCGACGGGCTTGTTGTGGGCGATGAAATTGTAATAAAAGGGCAGTCGCTTTTGAATGACGGCTCTAAAGTGAACGTCGTTTCTATTTCAGAACTTAATTAAGGAGCAGTTGTAATGACTTTATCGGAAAGATGCGTAAACAAGCCCGTTACGACGTTGCTTGTTTTCATTATAATGATTGCGCTGGGTGTGTTCTGCACGTTACAGTTGCCAGTCGATATGTATCCTGATATGGATTTGCCGTATATGATTGTGTATACGACATACACGGGGGCAGGACCTGAAGAGGTGGAGCAAAGCCTCACGCGCACGCTTGAAAGTTCGCTTTCGGGAGTGTCGGGACTGAAGCATATTCAATCGCGCTCTATGTCGGGAATGAGTCTTGTTATTCTCGAATTTAATTTCGGCACAAATCTTGACAGCGCGGCGAACGAAATACGCGACAAAATAGACCTTGTGCGCTCCTATTTGCCCTCCGACGCAAAATCTCCTGTTACAATCAAGATTGACCCGTCGATGATGCCGATTATGACGCTCACCGTGAAGGGAAGCCGCACTCCAGAGGAATTGCGCGCTTACGCGGAAGACGTGATTGAGCCGAGAATTGAACAGCTCGACGGTGTGGCTTCGGCAACGGTTTCAGGCGGAAGAGAAAAATCTATCAATGTGGATATTCCTCGCGACAGATTGGAGGCTTACGGGCTTTCTATCAGCACGGTGGCGCAGATGATTGGCGCACAGAATGTGCAATCTTCGGGCGGCACGATTACTTCAGGCGACACCAATTACACGATTAAGACGAACGGAAAATACCAAAGCATCGACGACCTCAAAAATACGGTAATTTCTTACAAAGTGTCGGGAACGGGCGATGTGCGCACGATTCGACTTCGCGATGTGGCAGACGTGTACGAGGGATACAAAAGCGAAAGCACATTTGCGTATCTTGACGGCGAGCCGTGCGTTATGCTTTCGGTGCAAAAGCAGTCGGGCAAAAACTCCGTTACTGCCGCAAAAAATATCCGAAAGGCAATGGAAAGCATAAAAGCCGATTTGCCCTCAGACGTGGAAATCATAGAAACATCGAACACCACCGACATTATCGAGCAAACAATTATCGAAGTTGTGAAATCTGTCGTGCAGGGTGCGCTCCTTGCGATTGCGGTGCTTTTCATATTTTTGCGCTCACTCAAAAGCACGATTATCGTAGGTCTCGCAATCCCGATTTCCGTTATGATTACGCTTATGCTGATGTATTTCCGCGGCATTACAATCAATATGATTTCACTCGCTGGCTTGCTGCTCGGAATCGGTATGCTTGTGGATAACTCAATCGTCGTTCTTGAAAATATCTACGCTTATCGTCAGCGCGACGCAAAGCCCAAAGTCGCCGCGATTTTAGGCTCGCAGGAAATGGTTACTTCGATTATGGGTTCCACGCTCACTTCGGTGTGTATCTTTTTGCCGATGTTGCTTTTCAAAAAAACACTCGGCATTATGGGGCAGATGTTTAATGACCTCGCATACACGATTATCTTTTCGCTTGTATGTTCGCTCATCGTCGCGATATGCCTTGTGCCTGTTTTGACTTCGAGCTATATGAAAATTGACAAAATTGTCGATGAGGGCAAAACAGGGCTTTCGTACAGCATTAACCGCGCGTTCAACCGATTTTTCGACAACCTCGATTCTTCGTATGCAAAAGGCGTTTCGTTTGTTTTGCACCACAAAGCAATGTGTATTATCACTCTTGTGCTGTTGCTTTTCGCCTCTATCGGCGCAATCAAGTTCGTAGGCTTCATCTTTATGCCAGAAAGCTCGTCGAATACGGTCAGCGTGGAGTTCACGCTTCCGCAAGGCACACGGCTCGAAGTTACCGAAGACACCGTTCGTAGCCTTGAAACAATGGTGAAAGACGAACTTGTCGGCGTAAAATATACCACTGTGTCAATCGGCGGCTCTAGTTTTCTTGCCTCTAGTTCAGAAACGAACTCTGGCACAATCACATGGACTCTTTATCCGCCTGATGAGCGAAAGCCGGGCTACGATAACGAAAAGAGCGCAAAGGCGAAACTTAGAAAATACTTCAACAAATTCCCCGGCGCAGACCTTGCTTTTGCCTCGAACGCAAACAGCGCGTCGTCTTCGAGCGGAATGAGTATCGACGTGAAAAGCGACGATCTCGACCTTGTGCGCTCCGTGTCGGCGCAGATTGAGAAATTGCTCAAAGAAGAAGGCGGAGATTGGGTTACGGAAGTTACGAGCGACCAAGAAGACGGACTTCCCGAAGCGGAAATCATTGTGGACAGAGCTAGAATGTATGAATTCGGGCTGAACATCTACAGCGTGGGCGCGGAAATTGCGGGCGCAATCAACGGCACTACAGCAAGCCGCTTTACGAAAAACGGCGATGACATAGACGTGGTCGTGCAGCTTGCCGAAAAGGACAAAACACGTCTTGGCGACCTCGATTCAATCTCCGTTGTCAATTCGCAGGGCTTACGGATTCCGCTTTCGAGCTTCGCGCACTATCAGCGTTCGACCGCGCCTGTAACGATTTACCGCGAGGACCAGGCGCGTATCATTCACGTTACGGCAAAGCCTGTTTCTGGTATTTCGATTGACAAAGTTCAGGCAGGCGTGAAAAAGCTCATTGACGACAATATCCCGAAAGAAGACGGCGTTACCATTTCGTTCTCTGGCGATTATGAGGATATGATGGAAGCAGTCCTGAACTTTGGTCTTATTATCATAATGGCTGCTATTCTTGTATTCGTTGTTATGGCAAGTCAATTCGAGTCGCTTGTTGACCCTTTTATCGTTATCTTGACGATTCCGCTGTCGTTTATCGGCGTTATCGCGATTTACGCAATCACAGGCACACAGCTCAATGTTGTTACAATTATGGGTATGCTTGTTCTTGTCGGAACAATCGTCAACAACGGTATCGTTCTCGTCGATTACACGAACCTGCTCAGAAAGAGAGGCTTGGGGCTTGAGGAAGCGTGCGTGCAGGCGGCGCGAAACAGATTGCGCCCGATTTTGATGAGTACGCTCACGACGATTATTTCCCTCGCGCCAATGGCGTTCTTCCCTGGAGAAGGTTCTGCGTCTATGCAACCAATTTCGCTCACCGTATTCGGCGGAATGACGTTCGGTTCACTGATGACGCTCTTTTTGATGCCGACGGTATACTTTATCGTCAACGACCGCAGAATGAAAAAAGCTGCAAAGCGAAAAGCCAGACGGCTCGCGCTTGAAGGGGCGAAAAAGGGCAATGTGCGAAAGACACGCGGCAAAAAGTTCGACGTGGCATTGACAACAACAG
>CALBGU010000255.1 GCA_937893155.1 uncultured Treponema sp.
CGACGCTCTTCCGATCTGTGAAGGTGGCACTCTACCACTGAGTTAATCGTGCTCAATATGTTTTTAGTATATTGAAAATAAAAAAACTTGTCAATGCCTAAAACGTGAAAATATCCCTAATTTTGAAAAAAGTAGAGAGAACATCGGTAAGGCTCTTTAATATGTGTGTGTGTTATTAAGGAGCTTTGCTAGCAATAGCATTGCTTTAGGCTAGAGATACACACACAATCTCTAGCCTTTTTTTCAAACGAGGGAAAAATGGACGACAACAAAACCGACAACTTTGTTGTAATGGCGCACATCGGCGAAATGCTTTGCACCATTCAAGACCAGACACTGCAATACACAATGATGAAAGCCGTCTTTGAGTATGGCACTTTTGGCACAGATACGCACTTTGAAGACGAAACACAGCGCTGTTTGTGGCTTCTTATCAAAAAATCAATCGACGATATGAAAAGCCGCCGCGAAAATGCCAAAACACGCGGCAGACCGCGAAAAACCGAACCAATGCCAGCCGAAAAAATCGCAGCGGACGAACTCTATGACGTAGAACCGCTTGACGACGTGGAAGGTGCATTAAAAGCCGTGCAAACCAGCCAGCCCGCCACACCGCCCGCCACACCGACAGAAGACATTCCTGAAAACGTGGAAGTCGTCAAAACGTATTGCGCACTCAAAAAACTCAAAATGGACTGCGAAGAGTTTTTTTTGTATTACCAAAAAAATCACTGGCGGACATCGAACGGCGTGAAAATCACCAACTGGAAACAAGCCGCGCAAATGTGGGCTCAACGGAGTTTTTCTCCGTCAACGCATAACCCACCGCGCCCCGAACGAGCATTAAACCAATCCTACAAAACCGAATTCGAACGCTATAAAGCCGAAGCGGAAGCCGAGCGCGCGCCGTTCATCGCAATGCAAGCCGCGCACCCAAAGGATTGGGCTATCTGTATGAACGAACGGCGAAAGACGCACGAATACGAAATGTACCCATTTTCCGAAAAAGCCGTATACGACGAAATGGTAAAAGCGGGATTTACCGCGGAGGTGAAACAATGACCGTAAGAAAAAAATATGTGCTTATCCCCGTGTATCACGCGGGTGCTGGCTCAAAGAGAGAAGTAATTGAAGTATCCTCGCTCGGTGCGTGCGGGGCAATTATGGGCTGTTGCGCCGCTAAAGTTGCGGATTTCCTGTCTTTAGGCAAGAGCTACGGCGGGTATTTTGTGGATTACGTTATCAAATAAATGCAGTGTGGAGGAACACAATGGACGAAAAGGAATTGAAAAAGGCGTGGGAAGAATTGCAGAAAATCGCAGAAAGTGCGGCAATCGGCGGGTATTTGGTAGACCTAAATGGCAAATTATGTTTTGACGGCGACACGGTGCGGGTTGACACCGTTGACGGTGTGCAAATCGCGCGGTTGTGCTATGACAAGGAAGTTCGGCGGTGGTATTTTCTTTTTGATTCGGGGTGGGAACCAGTTGACGACAGCGATTTTACAAAAATTGAGGAAGATGAAAAATGACGTTTGACGAATATTGTGAATGCACGCTCGGAGTTGTAAACGCAAATGCGCTTTTGACGGAAATGAACGAAAAGGAATTGCAACGGCAAAGAGACGCTTTTGATTACGGCAGACGGTCGGTGATAATGGAGTTGTCGGAAATTTTCGGGCTTACTTCATACAGTTACTCGGAAATTGACGGCATTTTGAAAAAGATTGAAACGAGTTTTCGAAAGGAAGCGCGATGATGTGGATTGTGGCGGTTATTGCGATTGCGCTGTCGATGTACATTCTGCTTATGTTGCACGACGATAACAGCTGGTAATTACAGCGCTTTTCGCATAAAGATTTCTGCCGCTGTCTTTTGGCGGTGGCAAATCGCGCAAAGTGTTTGAAGATTGTCGGGATTAAAAAAAAGTGCTTCGTTGCCGTCTGCGTTTATAATGTGGTCAACGGTCAAATTATCGACCGCACCGCAATGAACGCAAAACGGTTGTTTTTCAAGGTGCTTTTTGCGCAAATTCCGCCACCGCGCCGTATTGTAAAAGCCCTCGCTAGAACGCCGTGCCGTGCTGAATGCTTTTCGGGGCGGCTGTGCTTTTTGGTGCAATGCGCAATATGAGCCAAAAACCGCCAATTCAGAGCAAGCAGGAAAAATACAGCGCTTTGAAATCATATTTGAAACTCTCCGCGCAATTCAACTTTCTTTTCCCAATCCTTATTTTTTGCAATGTTTTTCAACAGCGAAAAATGCCCGTAACTCGACAGCTTTTGAACATAAAAACCCGGGCGGCGCAAATACATTTCAAGAATCCACGTTGTGCAATCCTCTGCAAGCGTATCAATAAAATTATCCGTCCAATAAATAATTCCGTGGCGTTGCGCATAACACACGAGCGCATTCTGAAAATACTCGTATGCCACCGAAAACATTTTTTGATAAGATTGATTATCACGATTTTGCAAATAGATTTTTTGCGCCTCGTCGTATGCTTGATTATGTTTTTTATACGCAATGCGTTGTGCTCTCATTAAAATTAAATCTCCATAGAGCTATTTATCGTTATTTGTGCAATTTTGATGTTTTGGCTACCTGAAACCACATCATAAAAATTGATTTCCAAGATGTCGCTCCAATCGGTCAATCCCGAAAAACAGCGGTTGCAATTTTCTGATTCATCTTCACCGTAAAACCACGCATAAAACGCCGATGTGATTGCAAGCAGTTGCTTTTTGAGAGTGGGCGCGTCTGCGTTGCGTTTCACAAAATACAAGTCGAATGTGAGCTTTGCATTTCGGCTGTCGCTTGAAAGCGGTTCAATGTTGTAAGAAGCAAAATCGGCAAAAGCGCAAAAAGCGGCTTTGTATTTGTCCAAGTCGAGCGCGTCAGATGTGAAAATTGCGGGGCTTTCAAGTCCTTTTTGCTCCAAGAACGCCGAAAAGCCATTCTTTGTAAAATCCAAAATCTTTTGTTGCTGTTCATAAAAATCAATCATTTTATTTATCCCAATACTTCAAAAGTTCTTTTTGCAACACCTTTTCTGCAATCTGAACGCTTTTTTCACTGCCCCAAAATTCCTCAACGGCTGGCTTCAAGAACGGGCGCGCTGGAATCGTTACGCTTTTTACTTTGTGCCATTGCCCGCCCGCCTTGAACGTGAGCCACTTTGATTTTTTCGCCGTAATCGTTGCGCCGCGCTCCAAAAATCCCGCATAAAAAGCCTTGTTCAAAATCCACGATGTGCGAGCTTCACGCCCTTTTGTTGCTTTGAAATTGCTTAAAATCGGTTTTGCATTTTTCCCGCCCGCGTTTTCGGCGTTTGCGTTCAAAAGCGTGTATTGATTGTGATTTTTCACGTCAAACAGAGCGCGAAATCGCTTTTTTGCCGACTTAATGACTTCACGGTTTACCGCGCTTTGCATTTTCAAAATGATTTTGTCGATGCTGAGCGTGGTCTTTTTTAACGCGCTTTCAATACTGTTTGTGTCGATGTTGAATTGAATTACATTCATTTTAATAAAGCAACTTGTACCTACTGCATTGTATCAAATATTTTTCATAATTTGTCGTATTCAAAAACGTGCGTGTCGAATCGCCAAAACTGCGAGAGCTTACGCCGATGTTGCTATCGCTTTCGAGTTGCAAAAGGGCAGCAATTCGCAAAACTGTCATTTTCATAATGGCGGGAATTTCTTCAAAGCCCGCGAAAAAATCAGCAGTGATATTTGAGCCTTTGGCAAAAATCAGTGATGTGTCTTTGAAAAAAATTGTGTCGTCGAAAAAGTAAAAATCAGCGCTGGGGTAGTCCTTACCGTCCACACTCACGCGCTCCACGCTTACAATCGGTTTTGCACCCACACGAAGCGACGGCAAGCCGTGCCCCGAAAGCATTTTTATATATCGCTGTTTTTCGGGGTCGTAGCCCAAGTATGAAACAAGAATGTCCTGCGCCGCCGAGATGTAAAGGCTTGCGCTCTCGTCTTTTTCCTCGCCGAAAACGCCCGTGTATTTTTGGAACTCTTCAAGAGATACAATCATTTTTCCCGCCTTTTTCTGCAAAAATAAAAAGACACCCTCGCTTATCACGCGGGTATCTTTTCGCAAACGGCGTTAAGCCGTGATTTTCAAAACAAAGAAATCCTTTGCGTTGATTGCTTTGCCCGCCGCATAAATCGAAGCGTCAAAATTGTGCGAAAGGCTTCCGACTTTCTGTTTCGGTGTAATCTCCAGCTCATTCGCCACACCGATACCGTAATTGCCAAGTTCCCCGCCAATCGTCTTATCTTTTGGCACGAACGGCGAAAGGATAATCTCCACGCCCTCAATGTTTTTGCCCTCGACAATTTGCTTGAGCAAAATCTCGTCTTTCTTTGTGCCCGCGTCGGTGATTTCGGCGTAGGTAAGCGGATTGATAAGAATCACGCCGTTGTCGGTTTTGCTCAACAGAGTAAGCGCGAGTTTTTGCAAGGCGGCAGGGTCGAGCTTTTCGGCTTCAACGTCGGTTGCGCCCGTGTAAATGGATTCAAACCGACCTTCCACGCCCTCAAAAATCGCTTTAAGGAGCGTGCGTCGAACGCTGTCAGAAAGGATTTTCTGAATTGCGCTTTCAAAATCGACAGCCGAAAGTTTCAGCGTTTCATCGCTCACTTTCAGAGACTTCGCAAAAGCCCGCGGCTGCAAGGTGATTGAAGCCATATCGCCATTGCTTTCGTCAAACTCGCCGTTTTCGTCCACGCTGGCAAACTCGCCCGCCGATGTGTTCCAGACGGGAATCACGGTCGAACTTGACGCGCCTGACTGAATCGAAAAGCGGCTCAAAAGGTCGGTTTTGTCTTCAAGAGCAAAGGCAAGCGTCGAAAGAACGTTGACAGTTCCTGTGCCATTGAGCTTTACGGAGCGGTTTTCCTGCAAAGCCTTCTGGATTTTGCCGAAAAACGCCGTTTTGTCTGCGTTACGAGTTTCAGGAGCAAAAGGTGCGCCCCGCAATGCAATCATCTGCTCATTCAGCTTTTTCTGTGCACGAATCTGAAAAAGGCGGTCTTTTGCCTTTTCGATTTTGTTGTTCAACTCATCAAGTTTCTTACTCATTTTTATTCTCCTTGTCTTTTTCCTCGCCCTCGCCTTTAAGTTCCTCGTCAAGCTCTTTTTCAAGCGCTTCAAGTTCCTTTTGTGCTTCCGCTTCGGCTTTCGTTTCATCGTCCTCGCCGTCGCGATTTTCATCTGCTGGCGGTTGCTTTGCCATTGCGTCAATCAGCTTTGACACATTCTCACTGAGCGCGTCAATTTTTGCGCTCAATTCATCAATTTTCTTTTCGTCCATTGTTGACCTCTTACTTCTAATAGTCTGACTTTCTGTTTCTGAATAGGCGGGATTTATCACGCAAAGAGAAATCGCCATTAAATCCGCTTTTTGCAAAATACAGATGTCATCTTTAATAGTCCATTCTCGCGGCGTAAACTCAAAAGAAAGCGTTTCGCAATCTCCGCGCTTGATTGTGTCAAAACAGCGCTTTGCAACGTCGCTTTCTCCAAGCGCAAGCAGAAAGTGCAACCCATCATCTTTGTCGTTGAGAGTGAGCGTGCCGCTTTTGGTGTTGCCGAGAATCAGCGTTTCATCGTGCGCATAATTTGCATAAACGTCATTGTTTGAAATCCAATCAGCAAAACAACCCGCCTGCAATTTTTCACGGCTTGCCTCGCAATAGCCCACCCACATTTCTTCTGAAATGCTGTTGTACGGAATCACGCCTGAAACAACGTGCTGACCGTTTTCGTCATTCGCCCGCACTGATTTTACACGGCTTCTTAAAATCTTTTCATTCATTATTGACCTCTTGCCTTTAATAGTCCAAAAAGCAAGTTACAAGCAAGAGAAATGCGAATTAAAGCGGGTTTATATATTAAAATACTTGACAAAATAATATAAATGCGGTAATATAAGAAACATACAGAGCGTTGCTCGGTGATTACATTTTTTAGGGAAGGAGTTAAGGCTGTGAGTGATTTCCAGAAAAAACTCCTGCAACGGATTGTGATTGAGCTTGTTGCAGGAGTAATCAAAATCGCTTTTGCTTATATCATTTTTAGAATGACACATTAGCAAAGCACGGCGGCTAGTAGGCATAGACCGAAAACCGCTGTTATTCACAGCATAAACTCTAAGGAGTTTTTATGTCAATATGGACGAAAGACGAAAAGAAAGAAATGCTTATGACTGCGATTGTCAAAGGTGTTGTCGGCGCTGTTGTTTTGGCGGTGATTTTTAAGATTTTCGGGGTGTGGTGATGAGCGAGAATAAGGCAGGAAGACCAAAAGGCACGACGGGCGCGTATAAGGCAGAGAGAGACAAAAAAGGCGTGCAGGTCGCGGTAAGAATGACAGCGGAAGAGCGGGCGATTCTGGAAGAGAGAGCCGAAAAAATGAATATGCCGCTTTCCCGATATATTCACCGCGTGCTTTTTGAGTGGCAATAAACGCCTAAAAAACAAAAAGCCGTAAAACGCAAAAAACGCCCGTTTTTGAGCGTCAAACACATTCAGACGGTAATTTTATCATCTTTTGCGTTTCGTGCGCTCTAAGGGGTGTTTTTTGCGCGCTAAAGGGCTATTGCAATATTGCGCTTCCAAGCCCTTGCGCTTCGGCGTTTTTTTGCTCGCTTGCCGTTTCGTCAATTTGACTGTCAAGCTCGCTTTGTTTGAGCTTTGCACCTGCGCCGAGCGATTTTTCCAATTCGTCCAAAATCGGCAGCAGGCTTGCAGGTCTGTAATGCCAATCACCCGCTTCAATTTCGGGTAAGCCGTTCTCCAATTTTGCTCTCGCCTCGTTCACGCTCAAAAGCCCGTTATTTACCTCTTTTACCAGTGCGTCGATTTTTGCCGCGAGTGATGTTCTCAAAAGTGAATTATAATTGAACTTCACACAATACCGCCCGCGCTGGTCAATCGGAAGCAGTTTTTGAAAACTCTCTTCAAGTTGCTGCACAATCGGCAGAATTGCGTTTTGGCTGTAAAGCGTCGTGAGCTTTTCGATGTCAAGCCCGCCATTTTCGCCAGAAAGAAGCTCAAAAGGCACGCCGAAAAGCATAGAAATCACTTTCATTTGATAATTTCGGTTTTCGCTCAATTCTTGACTGCGATTGTCTGCCATTGCGTTTTGAAGCGTTTCAAATTTCACGTTGTTTGTTTTCACAATCGGCTTGTAGGCGTTTTCCGCTCCGCCGTAGGTTTGAATGTAGCGTTCACGAAGCGCAAGCATTTGCTCCTCGGTTGCGTTCGGGAATTTTTCACTAATGTCGATAACAAGGCGGGAATTGATACCGTTGTTGAAACTCGAATCCGTCCAACCGTCGAGCTTTGCGTTTGTGTCAAAACACGATTTGCACACATCAAAAATGCTTTTGCCTTTCAGAGTGTCGTAACCGAAACGGCTCGGAATGTGCAAAATCTGCGTTGAATCGTAAGTTTTGCCGTTGTAGTGAAATTGCTTTCGATTCATTTCGTCGCGGTCAACCAGCACATCAGACGGATTCAGACGGAAAAGATTTGTACACGTTCCCTTTTCATCGCGATAAATGTAGAGAAAAATATTGCCCTTGTAAAAATAATCAAGCACAATCTGATAGCGGAAAAAAAAGCCCGTTTCGTCAATGTTCGGTTCTTTGAGCGTTTCAAAAAGCGGGTGATTTTCGGCTTTTTTGCCGCTGTTCACCCAATACACGCCGAAAGACAGCCCCGCAACCGTGGTTGCAATGCGGTCAATGCACGAAAAAGCCACGCCGTCGCTTTCGATTGCACGGAACGAAAACGGAAGGGCTGAACCCAAAAAAAGCGGTTTTGATTGAGCTTTTTTGTTGTATCTCAAATGCGATAATTTCTGAAAAATCGAAACCATAAAAAAAAGACCTCTTGCTTTAATAGTCTTTTCAAAAATCCGTTCAACATCGCGGAAATCGGCGTGTCGAGTATCGACGATAATTGATTATCGCTATCACGCCGCTTTTTGTCGCCGTGGTAAAACGTTACGGTGAGTTTCACGCGTTTTGATTTTGCAATCGGTGCGATTTTGCCCGCGCGCTCCAATCGCGAAATCTGGCAGAGCGCGTTCAAATGCCAATGCGCATACGCCGCGCTGGGAAAACTGCGCCCGCTTTTGGTGTTTATGCGGCTGTTTTTTTTTGCTCGCCGTTTCTCCGTGGAGCGTTATTTCATATCGCGTCATTCTGAATCCTCTCTTTCGATGTGCGGCGCGGGGAGCGGTGCACGCACCGCTTTTGTTAAATCTTTCATAAAGCTCATACACCAGCCCACCAACGCCGCCAAAATTGCCGCAATCAAAAGCCCCTTAAATTTTTCAAACAGCTCAAAAAGGCGTGTTTTCGGGCTTTCTTGCAAGGATTTCACTTGTTTTTCGAGTTCATCAATCCGCTCTTTTGCCGTCTTTACATCGCCCCGCAAAGAATTGATTTCGGCTTCTAAGCTGTCGCGGATTATGTCTTGACGTTTTACCGTCGCGTCGTAGCTTTCGCTTATCCGCGTTTCAGTGCTTATAATTTTTTGCTCAAGGTTTTTGATGTCGCCGTGCAATTCGCCGATTGATTGCGAAATATTGACGAGCATTGAATATTGGTTATTATCTGCGTTTTCCATTGTATCACTCTTTTTCTTGCGTGTTGTAGATTTCGCGAAAGGCGTTGTAATCCGCCCGCGTTTGTTCAATCCTGATTTTGTATTCTGCCAGCGCGAAAAAATACGCTTTCGGGATTGTTACCGTGTCGCCGTTGTCGGTCGCACTGCTCAAAATCGGAAAATCAGGGAACACCAATTCTGGCATTATCACGCGCTCCTGCATAACATTAGTTGTTTTGCAAGACACGACAAGCGGAATCGAAACTATTGCCACTATGAAGCATATTAAGCCTTTCATTTGCTACTCCTTGATTTTTTGCTTTTGCCTTGTTTTCAGCTTCCAACAGCTCGCACCTTTTTTTGAATCGTTCTGTCCACGACTTTTCAACGTCAAGCGCGTGATTGAGCTTTTCGCATTTCTTACATTCCATTTTCCACATAAAGCAAAAAATCACAGCAATAAATATACTCACCAAAAAAGCAAGCGCAAGAACAAGAAATATTTTCATTTTTTATGACCTCTTGCTTTAATAGTCTATTTCACATAAAATTTTTATCAGAAAGACTATTAAAACAAAGAGGTAATTATGAGCGATTTGAATAGCGTCAATGTCATAGGGCGGCTGGTGCGTGATGTTGAAGTTCGATACACGCAAAACGGAACGGCTCATTCCATTTTTTCGATTGCTATTGACCGTTCTGTAAAACGAAATGAGCAATGGGAAAATGAAACGTCTTTTGTGGACATCGAAGTATGGGGAAACCTCGCCGAAAGTATCCGAAAATACAGCGGGCGCGGGAAACGCATTTGTGTGAATGGCTCTCTGCTTCAGAAAAAATGGCAGAAAGACGGTGTGAATCATTCAAAAATATGTGTTTTGGCGAATTCCGTTCAGTTGATTGACCGTGTACAAAGCAATTCGCAAAACAGCACCGCGTCATCACAAAAGGCGCAAGTGCAAAACGCCCCACAGACCGCACCGCAACAGAATTATGATGACGACGATTTGGATATTCCGTTTTAATGCGGAAATTGAGAGGTAAAAAATGGCGGGAAACGCAAACAGTGGGCGAAAAAAAATATCTGTTGCTGAAAAAAAACTAAAAGGCACATACAGAAAAGACCGCGATGAAAAGCAAGAAAAAGCCGAAAACGCGGTGAGCGCCCAGATTGCGTTTGACCGCAATAGTGAGATAAAAGCGCCTGCGGTTTTTAGCGGTTACCCGAAAATAAAGAAAGCGTTTAAGCTCCACGCACAGAGTTTAATTCATCTAGGGCTTTTAGCGCCGCAAGATGTGCCTGAATTGACAATGTTGTATGAACTTCTTGCGCAATATACAGACGTTTCGCAATGTTTAAAAAGTGTGGATATTGTGGATAATTTCGAGCAATATCAAGCATTAACGCATTTGCGGCTGAACTTGCAAAAACAATTTTCAAGCCTTGCCGCAAAATACTACATTTCGCCGACCGCCCGCGCAAAGCTCACGCTTGATGTTCTGGAAATCGACAAAAAGCAAAGCGAAAACGAAAGCGCAATCAGTAAAATTCTTTCACAGCGTAAAGTAAAATAGCGATATGCCTTATTTTACTTCAAAAGCTATGCAACAGCGTTTCAAAGTCTACGGTTTTCGCCTTGTTTGTGCTTGCAAAGACCGCGCGGTCTAATGCCATAATCGACGTAATCACGCTATCGATACGAGCCGACGCGCCTTTATACACTTTGAGCGGCTTATAATTCCCGTTTGCGTCGGGCTTAATCTGCGCATTGCTCAAACACCACCGAGCCACAGGGTTCGCGTCGATAATCTTTTTTTCCAATGCGAGCTTTTCAAATTGCTTCGTCGGGTTTGCAAAGCTCTTTAGCGATTGGTCGGTATCGATAAAGTTGATATGCGGCAAAAAGTCGTTCATCTTGTTCACCACAAGGCGCGAATTCCACCTATCGAACGCACATTCTTTTATTTCGTACTTTTCCGCGTCAGCGCAAAAATCGGCAATCAACACATCATAATCCACCGTCGCGCCCGTCGTTGTTTTCACATACCCTTTTTCAATCCACTCGGTATAATTCACGCTGTCTTTTTCGGTCTTTGCCTTGACCTGCGCTTCTGGAATGTAAAAGCGATGTTTGAAGTAATATTTTTTCTCTCCGTCTTCGTCAACTTCAAAGCAAAGCGTGTACACCGTCAAATCCTGCGTTTGCGATAAATCGAACGCGGCATAGCACGGCAAGGCGAGAAACGCCGTTTCAAAATCTGCCTGTTCGTCAATCAACGCTTCCGCAGGGTCTAGCCAATTCGACAAACCCTGTGTGTTCCAGATACCGCACGTCTTTGACTTGTAATCCTGTTGGTGAGAGGGCGTTAGTAAAGCGTCTTGTAAATCGCTTTCGAGTATTTCGGGGCGCAGAAACGTATTTAGCGCAGGGTTTGACTTTTGCAGTAATGAGCTATCTCGCCAATCGTCTTTTTCGTCGTATTCATAAAGCACCGTAAAATAGCTGTCATCGCTGATTTTGCCGTCAAGCACCGCCCTCGCCTTTAGCACTTCATTATAGCACGGGCTATTGGTGTTGTTTCCAGCCGATGTGATTATGCACACCGTACCATTCAAGCGCGCACGGCTTCCGTAGCGGAACGCGGTAATGACTTTGTCGTTGTCGTATCCGTGGAATTCATCGACAACAGAAAAAGAGTTTTTGTAAGAATCTAGGGCTTTTGTGTCAGCAGAGAAAAACGAAATGCGAGAGCTTCCCTGCGTAATCGCTCCGCTATAGCAGTCGTACACGTCTTTTAATTCGGGCGTTTCTTTGATGATGTTGCTTAATTCAATAAAACTCTTTTGTGCCTGTTCAAGCGACGCCGATACAAAATAACTTTCTGCGCTTGCCGTGGTCAAACTGTCGTAAAGAATAAACGGGAAAAGCAAAGATGTTGTTTTGCTGTTCTTTCGTGCAATTTCGATAAAGCAAGTGCGAAATCGGCGGCGTTCGACGTTGTCTTTGTACTTCCACGCCCACACGTTCGTATATAAAAACATCTGAAACGGGAAAAGCTCTAAGCATTTGCCGCCCAAATCTGGAATATGCAGAGCCTGTGCAAAGTCAATCACGGTCTGCGCTTCGTTCCAATCGACAAAGAACGGGAAACTTTCTTCTTTTTCGCTTCGAGCCACGTCAGACAAAAACCGTTGCACCGCCTTTTTGCAATACCGCCCCGAAATGATTTTATTTTCTTTCACGTCCTTGCAATATTTCAATACAATTTCTTTCACGCTCATACTTTTAATAGTCAAAAATGATACACGGGCGGGAAAACCCGTGTTTTTTATTTCTTTTTCTTAAATCTATTGACATACGTATAAATACGTAGTATACTGTAAAACATAAGGAGGAACAAATGACCAAGCTAGAGCTTGAAAAAAAATTCCGCAAAGCTCTCTGGACGATAGAACACGGCAAAAGCCACGATAAAGCGGTAAGTCCTACGGGTCAAATCGTTCCAATACCAAGGCATAAGGGCGACATTCCAAAAGGTACAGCCCTTGCAATCCTGAAAGAAGCTGGACTTTCTTAAATCAGCACGGGGAGAAATCCCCGTTTATGCGATAGGAGTTTTTTTATGAAGTATGTTTTTCCTGCCGTTTTTGAAAAAGATGAAGACAAAATTTCGGTGCGTGTGCCCGATGTAAAAGGCTGTATTACATTCGGCGACGATATGGCGGACGCAATGGAAATGGCGAAAGACGCGCTTGAAATGATGTTAGTGCATTTTGAAGACCACGGCGAGCCGATACCGAGTGCAAGCGACATCAAAGCGATTGAAACGCGCGGCGTAGTGTCGTATGTGCTTGCAGATACAGATGAATGGCGAAAAAGTATGGATAATAAAGCGGTGAAGAAAACGCTGTCAATTCCGAACTGGCTTAATGTAAAAGCCGAAACAGCAGGCGTGAACTTTTCGCAGGTTTTGCAAGAAGCCTTAAAACAACGCCTTAACATTGCATAACGGAAAAAAAACTACCCCGAAAGGCTTTTATACTTGTTTTTCGGAGTGGCTCTATGCGCAGTCGAATAAACGACCTTGCGCTTTTTCTTCCGCCAAACTCACCCCGCGTGTCATCGCGTTGTATAGCTCAACTTGACCGCGCGGTATAAATAAGCCCTCTTCTTTCAACTGTCCCGCACCTTTGCCGTTTAAGCGTTGCCGCTTTTGCGTAAATGCAACGCGAATAAATCGGTCGGCTGGCATTTCGTATTCGGATATTACAACAAGCTCCGTCTGTTTCTCACACCACGAATAAAACGCCTCGTAATCAAAATCGCTTGTTTTGTCTTTCTTGCCGTAGCCGTTTGTATTTTTGTATGGAATATCGCAATAAATCACGCTGTCTTTTGCAATCGCAATTTCGCGGTAATCTTTCTGCGTAACGCTAAGGCTTTGGAGGCTTTCGAGGCTTTGCAGACTTTGCAGACTTTCTAAAAGCTGTTGCAACCCATATATTTCTAGGTATGGCGTAGGAAGACACAAAAAGCCTTGCAGTTTTTCATATGCTTCACGCGTTGGGAATCCCCACTGCGACCGCCCGAAATAATGCCCAGCCATTCCATTTGTGCCTAAAAATCGGTCTACATCGCAAGCGCGTTTATTTGCCTTTTTCAAGCCGTCTAAAAGATAATTGCGCAATTTTTCAGTATTTATTTCAATATTTTCTTTGAGTTTTTTGCGAAGCAGATCGGAAGAGCACACGTCTGAACTCCAGTCACTAGCTTATCTC
>CALBGU010000256.1 GCA_937893155.1 uncultured Treponema sp.
AGACGTTTGCCAAGGAACATCTTGCGCTGTACAAAATCCCGCGCGTTATCGAGTTCGTGGACGAATTGCCCAAGACGATTTCCGGCAAAATCCGCCGCGCCCAAATCCGAGCCGACGATGCGCAATAACGCAAAAAAGTGTTGCTGAAAAAAATAATATCCTCTATCATTTAGAATAAGGCGAACGAGTGGTAAACCCCCGCTGTTGATATGCGGGTAGGAGAATGTCATTCTTCGCCTTTTTTTCAGATTTTCAGTTTTTCCAGAATCATCGTGTTCTCCCCAAAAACTGAAGCGCAAAAAGGCTGTTGAAAAAAAATTCCGCAATAATATACTAAGGCGTATTAAAACTTCCAACGGGAGAAGAAGTATGAAAGTTCCAACAAAAAAGAAACAAAACCGGAGGAGCCAAATGGAGAAAACTAAGAGTTATTCTTCGGTGATTGTTGCGGCGTACAATTCTTTGAGCTTGATTTTGCGTATTTTGATTGGTATTGCGCTCGGCACGGTTTTCGCGCTTGCATTTCCAAAGGCGCATCTCATCGGCGTTGCAGGCGATTTGTTCGTAGGTGCGCTCAAGTCGGTGGCTCCTGTGCTGGTCTTCGCGCTTGTTTCGAGCGCATTGGCTAAGGGCGAGAAAAAGCTCGACTCACGATTTGCGACTGTCATCATTTTGTATCTGCTTACAACACTGCTCGCCTCGCTTGTTGCGGTTTCGGCGAGTTTTCTTTTTCCCACGACGATTTCCTTTGCGCAAAGTGCCGATGTTTCTGCCGCTCCTGCGGGAATTGCGCAAGTGTTAAAAAATCTTTTGGTAAACGCGGTTTCAAACCCTGTGGACGCGATTGTTAAGGCGAATTATATGGGAATTCTCGTGTGGGCTGTAATCTTTGGGCTTGCAATGAAAAAGCTCGCGAGCGAGAACACAAAAAATATGTTCATTGAAGTAAGTCAAGGCATTTCGCAGATTGTGCGCTGGATAATAAACCTCGCGCCGTTTGGAATTATGGGCTTGGTGTACGAAACCGTATCGTCAAACGGACTTGGCATTTTCACGGGGTACGGCAAATTGCTTTTGGTCTTGGTCGGCTCGATGTTCTTTATGTCGTTCATCGTTTCCCCGATTATCGTGGCGATTACGCTCGGCAAAAACCCATATCCGCTCGTGTTCCGATGCTTACGCGAAAGCGGCTTAACGGCGTTTTTCACGCGAAGTTCTGCGGCAAATATCCCCGTAAATATGGAACTGTGCAAAAACTTGGGTCTGGACGAGGAAATGTATTCCGTGTCGATTCCGCTTGGTGCGACAATCAATATGGACGGCGCGGCGATTACGATTTCCGTGATGACGCTGGCGGCGGCGAACACGCTTGGAATCAGCGTGGACATTCCCACAGCGATTATTCTTTGCGTGATTTCGGCTCTGGGTGCGTGCGGTGCTTCGGGCGTGGCGGGCGGTTCGCTTTTGCTCATTCCGCTTGCGTGTTCGCTCTTTGGTATCCCGAATGACGTGGCGATGCAAGTCGTGGGCGTGGGATTTATCATCGGCGTGGTGCAAGACAGCCTAGAAACCGCACTGAACTCTTCGAGCGACGTGCTTTTTACGGCAACAGCAGAGTTCTACGCTTGGAAAAAACAAGGCAAAGCATTGCCCAAAGAGATTTTTGGATAATTTTTTGCAAAATCGAAAAAAGCAAGGGTGCAGGCGCTCTTGTCTATAAATAATGAGATTCTGAAAACTTGTTCAGAATAACAGGAGAAACAAGATGAGTTTAGAAAGTTGCTTTCAGTTGAAAACGCGAAAGACGAGCACAAACCGCGAAATCGTGGGCGGCGTTACCACATTTTTGGCGATGAGCTACATTCTGGCGGTCAACCCGGGGATTCTCTCGGGCGCAGGCTTGAGCTGGGGCGGTGTGTTTACCGCAACGGCACTGAGCGCGTGCATTGCCACGCTCGTAATGGCATTCGCGGCAAATCTGCCTGTCGCACTCGCTCCGGGATTGGGCTTGAATGCGTTTTTCACCTACACGGTCGTGCTGGGAATGAAATGCAGTCCATCATTTGCGCTCACGGCGGTATTGCTTGAAGGCGTGCTGTTTATTTTGCTGTCGCTGTTGGGAATCCGCGAGGCAATCATCAAATCGATTCCGCTCAATCTGCGAAAAGCGGTCGCAGTGGGCATCGGGCTGTTTATCACGCTCATCGGATTGACGAACGCAGGCATTACCTCAGGCGACACGGGAACGCTCATCGGCTTTGTGAATCTCAACTCGGCGCACGCAACGGCGATTGTCGCGCTGCTGGGCTTGGTCATCACGATTGCGCTCTACACGCTGAAAGTGCCCGGCGCGATTTTGGTGGGCATTGTTATCACGACGATAATCGGGATTCCGTTCGGAGTTACATCTATCCCTGAAAACTTCAAGCCGTTTTCTGCGCCCGAAAAGCCGTTGCTTTTCAGTTTTGAGTGGGGAAGTGTGCTCACGATTAAGTTTTTCATCGTGTTTTTTACGTTCCTGTTTACCGATTTGTTCGACACTATCGGCACGCTTTTGGGCGTGGCAGAGCAGGCAAACCTGAAAGACAAAGACGGCAACGTGGTGAACGCAAAAGGCGCGCTGATGGCTGACGCGGTGGGCACGGTCGTTGGTGCGTGTTTGGGCACGTCCACGGTTACAAGTTTTGTGGAAAGCTCTTCGGGTGTGGCGGCAGGCGCGCGCACGGGATTGGCGAGCGTGGTTACGGCACTGCTGTTTTTGGTTGCGCTGTTTTTAAGCCCGCTCTTTGCGCTCATTCCGGCGGCGGCGACGGCTCCTGCGCTCATCTTCGTGGGATTTTTGATGATGAGAAGCGTGATGGGCATCGATTTTTCGGACATCTCGGAGGGAATCCCTGCGTTTATCACGATTATGGCAATGCCGTTCGCGTATTCGATTTCAAAAGGCATTTCGTTCGGCATCATCGCGTATGTGCTGACCAAGATTTTTGCAAAAAAGGCAAAAGAAATCCCGCTCGTTACGTGGATTCTTGCCGCAATTTTCTTGTTCGACATCATTTTTGAGGCAATGAAATAAGGGCAAAGCCCTCTCAAAAAAAAATTCCCGTGTCAAGCACGGAAATGACATAAAGAAAAGCACGAGAATGACAAATTACACGGGTTTGCACAAGCAAATCCGTTTTTTTGTGGGGGCGATATATTTACGGTTTGTATAAGAAATCTTTTTGAAAAAACGGCTATTATGAATTATAATAAAAAAGCAGGAGTCTTTCGTTATGGAGAGCAAACCCAAAGCAAAATTGCATTATTTGTTTCTCAATATGTTTCTGCCGCTTATCACGATTGCAATGGTAAGCGGCGGCGTTTTGGCGATTATTCAGCAGCAGACGCACTCGAGCGAGCAAATGCTTATCATGCTCAAACAGATTGCATCGGGCGTTGAAAAATTTGCGCATACAACGGCGAGCATTTCGGGTGCGTCGGAAAATATTCAGTCGATTGCGACGGTTTTGAATAAATAACATAATACTAGATAAGGGAGCTTCTATGGATTTGAAATTTTGGGGCAAATTGGTAAAAAAAAGCGGAACAGAAAGCGATAACGCGCAAAAAGCGACGACGCTAAACCGCATTACTGCAATGATTATTGCAACAATGTCGTTTAGCCTTGTGCTGTCGGTGTTTGTGGCGATTGTGGTATTCGACAAGAACTTTACGCGCGATACGTCAAATTCCGTAACACATTTAAGCAACGGCGCAATCCGTATTATCGAAGACTGGACAGACACGCTCCGCACGCAGTCCGCAATGGTTGCCACGCGCCCCGATGTTATCGCCATTTTGCAGGGCAAAGACATCGACGCTCCGATTTCGCAAATGGTAGAAGACCTCACCAGCCAAAGCGACATCGATTTTCTTGCGATTTTGGACGAAAACGGCACGGTTATTGAAGACGGCGGCTACAATATTGATTCAGGCGATAATTTATCATCGCTGCGCGCGGTGGAAAACGCAATGATTGACAACACCGTGCTTATCTTTGACTCTCTCGCTTCATTCGACTTTGCAATGTCTATCGCAATGCCCGTAAAAGACGAAGGCGAAAATATTATCGGCGCGGTGCTTATGGGCTTCGATTTTACCGACGATTTGTACACGAATTTTATCAAAGACGGCTTCGATGTAGACTGCACGATTTTCAAAGGCGACACCGTGGCAGAAACGAGTTTGCTTGATATGAACAAGGGCGAGCAGCTGCACGATAAAAAAATCGTGGACACCGTGCTTTACAACGGCAGTTATTTTGTCGGCAAACACAAAATCGGCGCGCAGACGTTCCTTTGCGTGTATCAGCCGCTGATGAGCGAAGACGGGCAGACAGACGGAATGATTTTCGTGGGAAAAGACCTTGCGCTTATTAAGAAAATTGCAGAAAAAGTGCTTTTTGTCGCCATTCCGCTGACGGCAGTTCTTGTTGCGCTGTCGGTCATCGTGATTGTGCGGGCGATGAACCAAATGCGCTCGCGAGAAAGCAAGGTGAGCGAAACGCTGTTTGCCGAAACGCAGAATCTCGTGGTTGCGTCCAAAGAAAACGCCGCAACTGCGCAAGACCAAAGCGCCGCTGTTAAGGAAATCGTGGCGACGATGGAAGACCAGAACTCGTTGAGCGAAAATATTTCGCAGAAAGTCAAAGACGTGGCAAGCGTGGCAAACAACACCAACGAAAACGTTTTGGACGGCGTAAAATACCTCGAAGCAAATGTGGCGCAGCTCAACGAAATTGCAGGCGCAAACAAAGATACTATCACAGGAATCAAGTCGCTGGGCGAGAAAATCGAGAACATTTGGGATATCGTTACGCTCATCAATTCGGTTGCCGACCAAGCAAAGATTATCGCTTTCAACGCGGAACTTGAGGCTTCGAGCGCGGGCGAGGCGGGAAAGAACTTCCACATCGTTGCAACCGAAATTAGACGCTTGGCAGACGGCATTATTGACGGTACGAAAGAGATTAAGGCAAGCATCAACGAGATTCAGCAGAGTTCTGATAGCCTTATTCTTGCAAGCGAAAGCGGCACGGAAAAGATTCAAGAAGGCGTGGAAAACGCAAAGAACCTTGAAACCCGCTTTACCAACATCAAAAATGCGTCGGAAATTACGGCAGAAAGCGCAAACGAGATTACAACGATTATTCAGCAGCAAGCGATGGCAACCGAGCAGATTCTTATCACGCTCAAGCAAATCAGCGCGGGCGTAGAAAACTTTGGCGCGGCAACGGAGAATATTTCTAATGCGTCGCAGCGATTAAAGGAATTGGCGGAGGATTTGAACAAATAGGAGCGTGGAAAAATTAACACTCAACGCACTGAAAAAAATCAACCGATATGGTAGGAATAAAGTATACAGAAATCTTTTGGAGCAGGAATTTTTCCTTGTTGATAGGTGGTTTAGTATGAAAGAGAAGATGTTTTCTTTGAGTTGGAAACAGATTATGGGAATTGTATTGCCGTTGGCGGTGGTTGCGGTGTTCACCTGTGTGTCGTTTACGAATATTATGAACGACATCATCAAAGCGAATGTAAAAGACAAAGCAGAAGAGATGAACAAGAACGTCGAATACGAGGTTCGTCTTGCTTTTGAGCCGCCAGCACAAGCGTTGAGCAGTCTTGTTCCTGTACTGAATCACAATTCAGATGATGAAACCATTCGAATCGTTCTTGCGGCTACAGGTGTTGCATATCCGAATTGCGAGGCGTTCTATTTCGGCTCTGATTTGGATTACGCGGACGGCGGCAAGATGATTTACAGCTATGAAAACCGCCCTAAAAAAGATTATCGGCAGTCCACACGCGCGTGGTTTCAGGACGCAAAAGAAGCGGGTGGCACTCTTGTTGCGGGAGAGCCGTATATTGGTGCGTCTTCGGGCAAATTGATGGTTTCGTTCTCTCAAGCGGTTATCAACGAATACGGTGATTTTGTGGGCGTGGCTTCTTGCGATTTGAACTTGGACACGCTGAGCGATATTGTGCAAAACATCTATCTTTCTGAGCATACCAAAAGCTACATTGTTGACGCGAACGGAATGTATCTCACGAACGAGAACAAAAACGCGATTATGAACGATAATTTTTTCGACAGCAATGAAACAGCAAAGAGCCTTAAACTCAATGCAAGCGATTATCTTGACGGCTCTGCGCATGCTCTCGTGAAAAACGGCAAATTCTTTGCGGTGCGAAAAATCGGTGCGTCTCCGTGGTTTTCAGTCATCGAAGGTTCTGTGTCAGACTTTACGGGAATGTTCCGCTTCTGGCTTCGCGTGATTCTTGCGATTGTGGCGGTGCTGATTATCGGAAACGTCGTGCTCAACAGCTACAGAATGAATCAGTCAAAGCAGAAAGAAAACAAGGTTTCTGAAAGCCTTATCAGCGAAACGCAGAATCTCGTGGTTGCCGCAAAGGAAAATGCCGCGACTGCACAAGACCAGAGTGCTGCGGTCAAGGAAATTGTGGCGACAATGGAAGACAACAATTCGCTCACGGAAACAATTTCGCAGAAAATCAAAGACGTGGCGAGCATTGCGAACAGCACAAACGGCAACGTTGCCGACGGCGTGCAGTTCCTCGAAGAGAATGTGCGGCAACTCGGCGAAATCGAAAACGCGAACAAAGCCACGATTGAGGGCATTAAGGAACTCGGCGGCAAAATCGAAAACATTTGGGACATCGTTACGCTCATCAACAGCGTTGCAGACCAAGCAAAGATTATCGCGTTCAATGCTGAATTGGAGGCTTCGAGCGCGGGCGAGGCGGGAAAGAACTTCCACATCGTCGCGACCGAAATCCGTCGCCTTGCCGATGGTATTATCGACAGCACGAAAGAGATTAAGGCGAGTATCAGCGAGATTCAGCAGAGCAACGACAGCCTTATTCTTGCGAGCGAAAGCGGCACGGAGAAGATTCGCGCGGGCGTG
>CALBGU010000257.1 GCA_937893155.1 uncultured Treponema sp.
AAAAACTATATCATATTGCGCGATTTCAAACCAGTGTGCGCCGCGTCATTCCCGTGCTTGCCTTTTTTTCCGCCATCGCTCTCTATATGAAACAAGGGGCTTAAGCCCCTTGCTCCCCTGCTATGAAGAAAAAATTATTCGGGTCAAGGCGCGATAATGACACAGCCTGCTTTACAAAAAAAAGGACGAACCGAAAAAGGCTCGTCCGTGTGCGTTTTTGGCGCGATTATTTTTTACTGCGGCGAGAAACGGCATCGTTTGCGCGCGTGATTGTCGTGGCAAGTTCTGCGGCAAAATCGTGATAACTCGCCTCGTCAATCGCGACTGCCGCATTCACCAGCGGAATAATTTTTTCGTTCAAGCACGAAAGTAGTTGCTTTTTGAGAATAGACGAACTCGCTTTTTCTTTGCCCGCCGTTTTTGCGTTGTTGTAGCTCGCCGTAAAAGCCACAAAATCTTCTTCTGCCGCGCGGAAAGACGCAATAATTTCGGTTACGCCCTCGAGTTTTTTTGCCGCCGCCACCGCTTCTGCACTCGACAAATCGGCAAGAAAACTCTTATCAAGTGCGCTCTGTTCGGCAAAATTTTTCTCCGTCAAAGCGCGTCCATAGCGGTTGTAGATTTCAAGCAACGTTTTTGCCGCATCCTTTTTTTCCGCAATCGGCAACGAAGCATAGCCCGTAAGCACATTGCCGAGCGTGCGAATCGCCTCGTCGCGCACCGCGTCTTTTTCGTCCAGACTCGACAGCGTTTTTACGCTGTTCAGCGCCGCGACCGCCTGCGTGTCCAAATCGGAAAGTTCCGCCGCCGCCATCTTAAAAAGCGAAAGCGAAAGCACTGCCGTATACTTGGCAAACAGTGCCGACACCGCTGCCGCCGCCGTTTCAATCTCCGCCACCCGAATATTTGGCGAAACTTTTGGTACTGTTATTTTCATTTGAAAACTCCTTGCCGATACTATACTTTTTTTATGAACACAGGACAACAAAAAGCGCAAAAAAATTTTTAAAGCCCGAACGGATTTCCTTTCTCGCTTCGAAAGAATTTTATAAGTGCAATCTGTGTTACATTTGCACTTATAAAATTTATTCGCGCACAGACCTGTTTTACATTTGCACATCAAAATTTTTTTAAACACCGAACGGAAGTCCTTTTGCCCTTCAAAAAAACTTTTAAAGCCCGAACGGACTTCCTTTCTCGCTTCAAAAGAATTTTTAAAGCCTGCGCCGTTTTTTTTGCACTTAAAAAATTTCTTCGCGCATTGAAATTGAGCGAAACAGAAATGCACGAAAACTTCCTGCGTGGCAGAAACAGGGCGAAAGTGTAGTTCTTTTTTCATAAAATAACTTAAAATTATATTATTTTAAGAATTCTTCAGTTTTACGGTGTATACTAGAGATATGAGAATATTACTTGTTGAAGATGAAGTTCGCCTATCACAGGCATTGGTGGAGATTTTCCAAAAAAATAAGTTTGGGGTCGATGCTGTTTACACTGGCACAGACGGCTTGGAATACGCACAATCGGGGGTTTACGATGTTATTATCCTCGATATTATGCTCCCGGGAATGGACGGTATTTCAGTGCTCAAAAAACTGCGCGCAGAACGAAATCAAGTGCCTGTTATGCTGTTGTCTGCAAAAGACGACGTTTCCGACAAGGTAAAAGGGCTTGATATGGGCGCAGACGATTATGTGACCAAGCCGTTCGAGATGGAAGAAGTGCTGGCGCGCATTCGTGCCCTCGCCCGCCGCCGCGGAGATGTAAAGGAAGATTCGGTAACGGTCGGCGATTTGATTTTGAACGTGAAAAACTGCGAGCTTCAGTCAACAACAAGCGGCGAATCGGTGAAATTGTCGCTCAAGGAATTCCAGATTATTGATTTGCTGTTCCAAAATCCGCACCAGATTATCACAAAAGAGCGGATTATCGAAAAAATTTGGGGCAGCGACAGCGACGCGGAATACAACAATGTTGAGGTGTATATTTCGTTCCTCAGAAAAAAGATGAGCGCGCTCAAAGTAACCACGGAAATCCGCACCGCGCGCGGAATCGGCTATTCAATCGAAGACGGAACAAGGCTGTAAAAGCGTGAAGGGCACGTTTTGGGGACTGAAAAAAAATGTGGTGTTATCCATTTTTTCGGTCATTCTTTTAATGCAGGCGTTTTTTCTTTCGTTCGAGGGCATTGTTCTTGTGCGATTGCAAAAAACGCAGCGCGAACGGTTTGTAAATCGGCTTTTTGAGAACGAGGGGCGCGCCGTGCCTGTCATTCCAGAGCCAGAAAAAGAGAAAATCTTGTTTGAAGTACCGTTTGCGAAAAAAAGGGACGGCGCTTCAGAATCAGGGGAATCCCCAAACAAAAATCATTTCGAGTCAAAATCCGTGCTGAGTATAAACGGAAATATTACGCATTATGTGTTTTCGCGCGGAGACGCAAACGATGATTTTCATCTGTATTTTGCCACGCGAACCGCCCCCGACGGCGCAATTTTGGAGCTGATAACCGATATTCCGTACAGCGAAAACGACTCGGATATGACGTATTTTTTGAAGCTCATCAACAAAGTCAACGAAAGCAATCACAATTCAGGTCTGTGCGACAATTTTTTTTATGAGCGGCGCGAAAAAAACTACGGCTATCTTACCGTGTACGTCGATTATCATCGCGAAATCCGCGAGCAGCGCTTTTTTTTGGCGATTGCCTCGCTCATTTTGGCGTTGAGTCTGCTGTTTAGCACGATTTCCGTGTTTGCAATCAATATTTTTGTGCTCACTCCTATCAAAAAGGCGTTCGATGCGCAAAAACGTTTTATTTCTGACGCAGGGCACGAGCTTAAAACCCCGATTGCCGCAATTAACGCGAATCTGGAAGTGCTCAAAGATGAAATTCCAGACAATAAATGGATTTCGTACATCGCCGAAGAAAACGACCGAATGAAAAATCTGGTTATGGATTTGATGTATCTCGCGCACACGGACGCAGGCAGGGAAAAATTCGTGATGGAAAGCGTGAATATTTCCGACGCAATCACGTTTGCCGCGCTCCCGCTCGAAAGTCTGATTTTTGAGAAGGGCAAAAAACTCGTGCTCAACATTGAAAGCGACATCGAAATGACGTGCGACGAGCGAAAAATCAAGCAACTCGTCGTTATTCTGCTGGACAATGCGGTAAAAAACTCCGACAGCGGCGATGTTATCACGGTTACGGCAAAAAAACACGATAATTCGATTGTGATAAAAGTGCACAACACGGGCTGGGGGATAAAACAGGAAGATTTGGAGAAAATTTTCCAGCGATTTTACCGCGTCGATACGTCCCGAAACCGCGAAACTGGGGGATACGGGCTGGGGCTTTCCATTGCGTCGGCTATCGTTCGCGAGCATCACGGGAAAATCACTGCAACAAGTGAGTTTGGTAAATGGGCGGAATTTTCGGTTATCCTTCCTTTTTCCAAAAAGACTCGAAAATAAAATACCGATATTTTTTGTATGATAAACGTTCTTATTGCTGATGATTCTGCGCTTTTGCGCTCTTTTTTGCGACAAGTTTTCACAAAAGACAATAGATTTTCGGTGGTTGCAGAGGCTATTGACGGGCAAAAAGCCGTGGAAGCGTGCCGTGCGTTTCACCCCGATTTAATCATAATGGACATCAATATGCCGGTGATGGACGGCATAAAAGCGACCAAAATCATAAAATCCGAGCCGAATTCTCCGCCCGTCGTTATTTTTTCTACGGCAGACGCTTCGGCAGCAGGCTATAACGCGATTGATGTGGGTGCTGTCGAAATCATTAAAAAACCAGAATATCGCGATATGGACGAGGCTTTTTTTAAGCGTTTTTGCGACAAACTTGCATTGATTGGCAAAAAGCGCGGCAACAATGTGGAAACAAGAGCCGTTTCAAAAAATCCTGACGCAAAAAATTATAAAATCGTGCTCATCGGCGCGTCCACAGGAGGTCCGCAGGCAATTCAGCGCGTCCTCAAAGATATGGGAAGTCCTTTTCCGCTCCCGATTTTAATTACGCAGCACATCGACAAAACGTTCGACAAAAATTTTGCGCGCTGGCTTGCCGAAACAACGCACCACAATGTTGTTCTCGCCGAAGAGGGCGTAAAACCCGAAGCGGGCACGGCGTACCTTGCGCCTGCGGGCACGCATCTTGAGATGAGCGCAAACGGCACGCTGCATCTTTCAAACAGCGAGCGCGTGCATTTTTTGCGTCCTGCGGTCGACCCGATGTTTTTGTCGGTGGGGCGCGTGTTTGGCAAAAAAACATTTGCGGTGCTGTTAACAGGTATGGGAAATGACGGCGCAGAAGGGTGCGTGGCAATCAAGAACAGCGGCGGCTACACGGTCGCGGAGGCCGCAAGTTCCTGCGTGGTTTTCGGAATGCCGAAAGCCGCCATTATGGCAGGAGGCGCAAGCGCAATTTTGCCGCTGGGCGAAATCGGCACATTCGTCAAAAATAATTGCTAAAGCCGTTTTACCGCGTCAATCAACGAAAAGGGAGACAGCGCATAGTCGTTGACATCAATTTTTTCAGACGCAATCGCGTGCGCAAGGGAGGCAGAAACGGCGGCTTCCAACGCGCTATAGCCTTGCGCCAAAAGGGCTGCCGTCAAGCCCGAGAGCACATCTCCGCTTCCGCCTTTTGCCAGACAATTTTTTCCGAGCGGATTAAAAAACACCTCGCACGCGCCATTTTCCCAACTTGAAATAACGGGAATTGCACCTTTTACGACGAGCACCGTTTTTTTATAGCGAGCGCAAAAAGCACGGGCAAACTCCACTTTTTGCCGAACCACATCTGCAATCGACGTGTTTTCAGCGCACAAGCAGGCATTTTTCAGTAGCGATAAAAATTCTTTTGGGTGCGGAGTTAAAACAATGCGCTTTTCGTCCGCGCCGTTTTCGTTTTTGTCAAGAAACTGCAACAGTGCTTTTGAACTGAAAACATCGGCATCTAAAACCGCTTTTGTGCGCTTATGTGACAAGAGAAAATCAAAAACGGATTGCATTTTCTGTTCATCAAAGCCGAACCCCATTCCAAAAGCCACCGCCGTTGTTTTTTCGGGGATTTTTGAGTTTTGCATAAGCTCAAACGGCACTCCTTCTGCAGCATTTTCGCGCACCAGCGAAACTAATCCCGCCCCAAACGCAAACGCCGCACTTCCCGCAATCACAGAAGCCCCCGCTTTTTCGCCAGACAAAACCGCAACGTGACCGAAACTGCCTTTGTGCACATTTCGGCGAGAACGAACGGGCAAACGCATATCGCTTTTTTCGAGCGCAAAAAAATGGCACTCCGCACCACGTTCAAACAGCGCACGCGAAATACCTAGATTGCACACGGTTATTGTGCCCGTAAAATCGCTCGCAGTATCGCTCAGCAGGGCGATTTTCAGGCTTCCCATACACACCGTAACATCAGCGCAAAAAACATCGCCCTGCGCATTTCCATCTGCGTCAAGCCCGCTCGGAATATCGCAAGCAACACGAAAAGCCGCCGCCGCGTTTGCAAGCCGTACCGCTGTGGCAATTTCTTCCGAAAGCGCGCCGTGAAATCCCGCCCCGAACACACAATCCACGATAGCGTCCGCTTCGGCAATCACGCGCGGCGTTTCCGGGCTATCATACGACAAAAAACGCACACCGCATTTTTGCGCGCGCTCTTTTTGCAATCCCCCCATTTGCGTTTTCGTTTCATTTGTGCAAATCACCGTAACATCGGCGTCCATAAAAATGCGTCTGGCAAGCGTAAAACCGTCCGCGCCGTTGTTTCCTGCGCCCGCTAAAATCAGAATGCGTTTAAAAGCAGCAATTTCATTTTGCAGCGCTGTCGCCGCATTTTCCATCATTATTTCTTCTGAAAGACAAAATCGCTCACGCGCGGCACGGTCCAAAATTCTGCTGTCAAAAAAAACGTTTTGCATTTTTCACCTCGATTTTTAGCACATCACGCATACAGTTGGTGCGTCGTTTTCAGAAATTTCATCGTGGGAATAAAAAGGAAAAGCGCGCCAATGGCTAAAAACAAAAAATTATCCGCCATAGAAAGCACCGCATAGCCGAAAATGGCAAGGCTCAGCCAAATGATTTGGCTCAAAATGACCCGCGAGGAAGCAATATTATTTATCAAAAAAATCTTAATAACAAATGAAATTATCGCAACAAAAAAAATTAAGGCACGCATAATAAAAAAGAAGCCAGAAAAGCCCCACGACAGCGCATTTGAAGAATAAACCATACTTGTGTTTATAGGAATAATCAAAGAAAATATTGCACAAACCGTTATTGCGATTGTCAGATTTTTTTCAGAATCCTGCTTCTGCTCAAAATTATTAAAAAGCGATACGAGCAAAATCGACATCGGCGCAAGCATCTTTCCAAGCAAAACGAGCCGCCCCAACAGCAAAAGCCGCGACGAAAATGTTTGCCAAAGCCCAAAAAGAGGAATCAAGCATTTTATGCCCTCGCAAAGACACGCCAAAAGGAATCCGCAAAAGTAAAAAATTTCGATTGCCTGCGTTTTTTCAAATTGCATAAACATCAAAAAAAAGGTCAAAACAACGTACACTAAAAAAAGTGCCGACGCCAAAACCGATGCGGAAAAATTATACGTTACCAAAAAAAAATCTGATTTTCCGAAATCTATCAATCGCAAAACGTCTGTTGGCGGAACTATCGATTTGTTAAAAAACGTAAAAATAAACAATATAAGTGAAAATATGGCAAAAAGTGCCGACATCAAAAACATAACGAGCATAATTCTGTTTCGTATTCGCAAAGTCATATCGTCAGAATATCGGTATGACGAATTTATGTAAAGAGTTATTTTAAAAAACCGATATTATTAGCATTAGTGGGATAAAATTTCGGGGGGAACTATGAAAAAGCAGCTTTTTTGCGGACTTTTCGCGCTGGCGACAACATTTTTTGCCTTCGCTGGAGACGCAGCAGCTTTTGTGGACGTGGGATTTTCAACCGACGGCAAAACGTATGTTTTCGGCGAGTACGGGAAAACTGACCGATATTTTCAGGCTTACGCAGAACTTTACGCAGTAAATGTGGAAAAAAATGACTATGTGTCAGGCGAAGTTTTTAGAACAAAGCCAAGTTCTGAAACTTCTGGATTTTCTGGACAGGAAATCTATGACGCACTTTCTCGCAGAGCAGAATGGAAATTGAGCAAATATGCCTGCACTCCTGTTGCGCCGGAAAATATCCTTTACGTTCGAGAAGACGAAACAAAGGACGCAACCGCAGAAATTTCGTTCAAAGATTTTGAAGGTTCTACGGCAGAAAATGAAATTTTCTATTATGTGCGTCTCATTCCGTTTTACGAAGGAAAAGGGCAAAACAGCCATTCTTCATTCTTTATTTCGCTTGAGAAAAAAGATTCGAAGGGCAAAGTTTTGAGCAAAAACATCGTCGGTTCGCCTGACATCAAGCGCAAAGGCGTGGTTGAATACAAAATCAGCAGAATCGTTTCTGATGTCAGCGGGCACAGCATTGTTTTTGTCATCGAAAAAACAGTTGCAGACGAAAGCGGTTCATCAATTAGATATATGGTTGAAACAATTCGGCTCTAAATTCTAAAAAAATTAAAAAAAAGCAGATATTTTTGTTTTTTTGATTCCTATTTTAAAGCGATAGCGTTTTGTTATCGCTTTAATTTTTTTTAGGAAGGTCAAAAATGAAACAAAGTATCAAATCTATTTTGGGAGCAATCATTCTTTTTGCATTGGCGTTTTTTTCTGCCATTTTCCCTATCAGTTGCTCATCGGCAGGGAATCTGGGGCTTGTCATCGTGCGTCCGCTCGAAAAAGCGCCAAAGCTGTGCGATATTCGCACAAAAAGCGCAACGGAAATCGTCTGCGAATTTTCTGCGCAAGTAAACGTCGTAAAATTGTTTGCAGTGCGAGTGTCGGAAAACGGCGAGGAAATCGGAGACGAGGCTGAATGTTTCGGTTCGTGCGACCAAAACGGTGTTCTCACCATTGAGCTTGCAGAGCGCACAGAAATCGGGCAAAAATACAAAATGTCGGGAACGGTGGAAAACAGCGCAAAAAGCACGCTTTCGTTTTCATTTTTCTTTTTGGGAATGAACGACCATCGCTGCAATTTGGTTTTAAGCGAAATCCGAGACGGCTATTCGTCAAAAAAGCAAGAATGCGAATTCATCGAAGTCTACGCCGTAACCTCAGGAAACACGGCAGGCATTGAGATTTTTAGCGCAACCGACGGCGAAGAAAAAACGTATCGATTTCCTGCGATTGAAGTCAATGCGGGCGATTTTATTACAGTGCATTTGCGCTCATTGTCGGAAAACTGCGTTGATGAACTCGGAAACACCTTAAATCTCAACCAGAAAATCAGCGATACTAACAGCAAATCCCGCGATTTATTCAAAGAAGGAAACACGGCGCACCTCGGCGGCGATGCAGATGTTATTTTGCTCCGCGATTGTGAAACAAAAGAAGTGTTAGACGCGCTGTGCTATGCCAAAAAGAGCAAAATCGAAAACAACGATTGGAAGAAAAAAGAATGTGCAACTGCCGCAGAAAAAGCCACAGCCGCAGGGGTGTGGGACGGCAAAGGCATTGACCGTGCATTCAACGCCGATGGTTTTACGCAAACACATTCGCTTGCACGCCAAAATATTCCCGCGCTCAAAAATGCGTCATTCCCGTACCCGAACGGCGCGCAATGTTGGATTGTAACCGCAAACAAAAATGAAATCACGCCCGGAAAGCCAAATAGTTCGTCTGCAAAAAAATAGGCTTTTCTCGCAAACAGAGACGGTATCTGCCATTCCACACAGGTTTCGGAATGGCAATTTCTTCTATACACAAAAGTTTGTTGCTATAAAGAAACCCTGCGGAGTTCCCGATATTCTAGAGTGAGATTGTTTTCTATTTTTTTGAGGTGGTAATCTATGGCGGGGAAACAAAAGAAGCAGCCTGTAATGCTAAAAGTCTTAAAAGCTGAAAATAATGTGCTTGATTCTATCATCGTTCGGCAAGGGGCTATTCGCAATAGCGTCGTTGGCAAAGATTGGATAGCACTTGAAGATGCTATGCAGAAAATGGAACGCCTTTCATCTCGCTTTATGGAACTCGAAGAACAGCGATTGAATATTGAGCAAGACACCGTTTTTGCTATGCGAGGTATCGGCACAGGCGACACAGGCGGCACAGCCGCTTTTTACGACACAGCAGCTTCTGACAGCACTGCTGTTTCCGACGATATTAACGTTTCTAAAAATTACGAAAATCCAGAAACACAGTCAGAGAATACAGAAGAAATTGAAAAAGAGCCTCTGGCTCTCAATTTTGAAGAAAGAGCGGCTCTGTACGGAGAGCGAAAAGTAAGCGAAACACTTACCAAAGTTCGCACAAAACTGGCGCGCTCAAAAATCGAAAACAACGCACTCAATGCGTATGTGAGTGCTGCAAGCGGATTCTTAAAAGGCGTATTCGACACGATTATCCCGCAAAGAAAAAACACCGTATACAACCGCTACGGCAAAATGGCAAAGCCGAGCATGCAAAGCCTTGTCATCGATAGAGTTTTCTAGGCTAAAAAAGAAAAGGAGTTGAAGAATGTCAACATTTGGTGGAATAGAAATCGGCAAAAGAAGCATTATGGCGCACACGCAGCTTATCAACACTGCCAGCCACAACATTTCCAATGCAGACACAGAAGGCTACTCACGCCAGCGAGTTACCTTAGGGACATTTGACCCGCTGTATCGCCCCGACCTCACCAGAGCGGAAACGCCGGGACAAATCGGGCAGGGCGTGAACGTTGAGGCGATTAACCGTATCCGCGACGAACAGCTTGACCAGCGAATCACTGCGCAATCAAGCGACGAAAGCTACTGGCAGACGCGCGACAAGTATTATATGATGATTGAGCAGATTTACAACGAGCCTGTTGAAGTATCTATCCGCACCAATATGGACAAGTTTTGGGATTCTTGGCAAGAACTTTCGATGTATCCCGACGAAAAAGCGGCGCGGCAGGCTATTGTAACACGCGGCGAATCGCTGACAAACTCAATCCAGCAGCGCGAAAAAAGCCTTGCAGGAATCGGCAACCTTTTGAACGGCGACATCGAAGCGACCGTGAAGCAGGTCAACGACTATGCAAAGCAGATTGCCGCGCTCAACAATCAGATTGTGGAATCAAAGGGATTGGGCGACAATCCGAACGACCTGATGGACAGACGAGATAAACTCGTAGACAATCTTTCAAAGCTCATCAATGTAACGACAAGCAACCGCGACGCAGACGAATTTATGGTTCACGTTGACGGAAAAATCTTGGTGCAGGGACACATTGCGCGCGCCTTCAACGTCGAGCCTGTCATCGACAACGACGGATACTCAAAAGTCGTGTGGGCAGACACGGGCGACAATGCGTATTTTGACAAAGGCACGCTCGGCGCGTTGATTGAACTTCGCGATGTGGACATCAGAAACGAGCGGCAGAGCCTCGACACAATGACGATGAACTTTGCCGACCTCGTAAACGACGTGCATCGCAATGCAGTCGGCGCAAATAACGTGAAGGGCTTGGATTTCTTTACCCAGCAGCCATTCGTTACCAACGTCAACGGCAACTACGACCGAAACGGCGACGGCGTGGAAGATACGTCATACATTTTCCGTTTTACTGGCACAAACGAACTGCAAAAGACAGCGCAAATCGGCTTGGAAGGCACGATTCAGCTTTCAGGCAGAAGCGGCAACGTGTCCGTTCCGTACTACCCGACCGACACCGTTGAGGCGGTCATCAACCGTATCAACGACTCCGACGCGGAAGTAAAAGCATATCTCGACCGCAACAATCACCTTGCGCTCAAGGCGACGGCGGCGACAAACATTGAAGACCCTGATTTTGTCATTCGGCACGTTGAGGATTCAGGCTTCTTCCTTACGGGCTATTCGGGCGTTTTGGCATCCTCTGGCGCAGAGGGAGCATACGACTTTGCACAAGCAGACGCAGTGAACGCACTCGCTGACGCACAGTTTGCGGTCGCACCCGTAAAAAATCCGTCGAGCTACATCGCGATTAACTCCGCCATTCGCACCGACATCAATTCCGTAGCCGCCGCATTGCCGAACGCTATCGGTTTTGCAGAAAGCGGCGACAACAGAGCGGCTGTCGAAATCGCGGCTATCCGAAACTCTGCCGTGATGATTGGCAAAGACCGCACGTTCGACGACTATTTTGCAAACAGCGTTACAAACGTCGGCTTGAAAGGCGAACAGGCGGCGAACAATGTGGCAAGCCAGAATGCGATTATGGGCGATTTGAGAAGTCTGCGCGACAGTATCAGCGGCGTAAACATAGACGAGGAACTTGCGGACATCATCAAGTTCCAGCACGGCTACAACGCGGCGGCAAAACTCGTTACCGTTATGGACAGTATGATTGATACGATTATTAACCGACTTGGCGTGTAAAACCGCGTCAGCATAATGTACTGCACTCGTACAGCATAAGGGTGCGGTATCGTACAGCATAGGTGTACGGTGTCGTACAGCATAGGGGTGCGGTATCGTACAAGCATAGGTGTACGATATGGTACATCGATAATAGACCCTTTTGATGTAGCAATGGGCTTAAGCCCATTGTCAAAGCAAGTTTTCCATTGTCAAATCAAGGTTATCGAACAGTTTGAATGAACAATAACAGATTCAGCGAACAATCTTTACAAAACAGCCTGTGGCTTCACAAATCAGCCTGTGGCTGTGGGAGGATAAGAAATGTATAGAATATCATCACAAATGACCAATTCCGACACGCAATACAATTTGCGTTTGCAGGAAATGCGCCAGAATAAAGTAGATAAGCAGGTTGCGTCCCAGCAGCGCATTCAGGAGCTTCGCGACGACCCGCTTGCCGCAGGGCATTTGGTGCGCTATCAGTCATACAAGGGCAGAATTGACC
>CALBGU010000258.1 GCA_937893155.1 uncultured Treponema sp.
GCTTTTTTATGTTCGGGGAGAAACGCCGCGCGGAACGAATTTTTTGCCATTAAGAGCAAATCGTCCGTAGAAAATCCGATTTCGTTAAACGCATTCCAATATTCGTCGAGCAATTCCACCTTAAAGAAAAGCGGGTCGTCGGTATTTATCGTGACCAAAAGACCGCGGTCAAAGAAATCGACAATCGGGTGCTCCGAAAGCTCTTTGACATATTTTTTCGTGAACACATTGCTGGTCGGGCACACTTCAAGCGGGATTTGCTTTTCGGCAAGTTCTTTCATCAGATTTTCGTCTTGCACTGACGAAATCCCGTGCCCGATTCTTTCGGCGTGCAAAATCTGTATCGTGTTCCACACCGATTCTGGTCCAACGTCCTCTCCTGCGTGTGCAACCGCGTGCAGCCCTTTTGCTCTCGCTTTGGCAAAAACATCGCCGAACAAATTGGCAGGTCCTTTTTGCTCCGAACCGCCAAGCCCAATGCCGATGACTTCGGGCGTTCTATAATTCAAAATCAACTCAAGATTGCCCGCCGCATTTTCTGCGCCGAATGTGCGCGACACATCGAGCAACATTCTGATGTCTACGCCTGTTTCCGCCTTGATTTTTCGCAAATTGCGCGAATAGCTGTCCATCATCTCCGAAAATTTCCAGCCTTTTTTGAGAAATGCGCTTGGGGAGGCAAAAATCTCCGCGTAAGAAATGCCGTTTCGCAAAATATAGGCTTTCAAATCGTCAAAAAGCAAATCGAAATCAGCAACGCTGTCATACAAATCTTGAATCTCAAGGTATGAACTGATAAAGCCGTTGAGGTCGTTATAACTAAAAAGACGCTGCAGTTCTGCGTCTAATGCAGCTGAATCGAGTTCTGGTTTTCGCCGCGAAATAAAATTTCGGATTGTGCCTCGTCCAACCACAGCTTCTAAGTGCAGATGAATCTCCGCTTTCGGTATTTTTCTGAAAAAATCGTAAAACTCTTCCTTTGTCATAACCTTCCTCACGTTGAAACTCTGATATGTTTGCGGAAAATTTCCTGTATAGTTTTATTTTAATGCCGTTGCGCTTAAAAATCAACGACAGCGCGAATTTCTGCAAAAAAAATCTTTGAAAAACAGGGTGCGCTTTCTGTTCTTTTGCAAAAATGATATAATTGCGGCAAAATGCGTTGAAGAGATTATTTTTTAGGAGAAAAATTATGAAATATTTTATCATTTCGGATATACACGGGTCTGAAGGTGCGCTCAAAATTGCGCTGGAGGCATTTCGCGAGTCAAAAAGCGACTATCTGATTATTTTGGGCGATATTCTGTATCACGGTCCGCGAAATCCGCTTCCCGAATCGCACAACCCCAAAGGCGTGGTTGAGTTGCTCAATCCTCTGGCGGACAAAATCATTGCGTGCCGCGGGAACTGCGACGCGGAGGTTGACCAAATGCTGCTGTCGTTCCCCGTGCTGAGCGATTACGCGCTGATTGCAGACAACGGGACGCGCCTGTTTTGCACGCACGGACACATCTACAACCCCGAGAATCTGCCGCATTTAAGCGGAACAGACTTGTTTTTGTTCGGACACACGCACATTCAAGAACTCTACAAAGCGGAAGGAAAGCCCGCTATTTGCAACCCCGGTTCAATCTCGCTCCCCAAAGCAAACAGCGCGGCGGGATACGCAATCTACGAAAATCGCTCGATTACGACCTATAATCTCGCAGGAAAAATAATCGCCCGCCTCACCGTCTGATTGTTTGCGCACGGAAACGGCTTCGCTGAAAAACAGCAATGCGCTCTGTTTTTAGCCTAGAATGGAATCGATGGCGGATAGTTCGTCGTCGGAAAAATCGGTTTTCTCAAGGATTTTTACGTTCTGAGCAATCTGCTCGGCGCGGCTTGAACCAGTCAGCACGGAAGTCAGGCGGTTCTTTCGCAATGCCCACGACAGCGCCATCTCCGAAAGCGATTGCCCGCGGTTTTTCGCAAGCTCGTTGAGTGCGCGGAGTTTTGTGCGCAGTTCGTCTGTGATGTGCTCCGGGCGCAAAAAGCGGCTTTTGGTGGCGCGGCTTCCTTCGGGAATGCCGTCAAGATATTTGTCGGTCAAAATCCCCTGCGCGAGCGGACAAAATGCGATGCTCCCCGCTCCCATGCCGTCGAGTGCGTCAAAAAGTCCGTCGGCTTCGGGCGCGCGACAGAGCATATTGTAGCGGAATTGATTGATGAGAAGCGGCGTGCCGTTTGCCTTGAGAATTTCTGCCGCTTTTTTCGTTTGCTCTGCGTTGTAATTCGAGATGCCCACATACAGCGCCTTGCCGCTTTTCACGATGTCCGAAAGTGCGCCCATCGTCTCTTCCAGCGGCGTTTCGCTGTCGGGACGGTGATGATAAAAGATGTCCACATACTCCAAGCCCATACGCTTGAGGCTCTGGTCAAGGCTGGCAATCAGGTATTTTCGGCTGCCCCAATTCCCGTACGGACCGTCCCACATCTCAAATCCTGCTTTGGTGGAAATTATCATTTCATCGCGATAGGGGCGCAGGTCGCTTTTGAGGATTCTGCCAAAATTTTCCTCCGCGCTTCCGGGCTCTGGACCGTAATTGTTCGCAAGGTCAAAATGCGTAATGCCGCAATCGAATGCCGTGAACAGCAGCCGTTTTTGATTTTCCAGCGAATCGACCGAGCCAAAATTGTGCCACAGTCCCAACGAAACGCGCGGCAGCAAAAGCCCCGATTTTCCGCATCTGGTATACTGCATTTTTTCATACCGAAGTGAATGTGCGTTGTACATACGAACCTCTCTATTTCATCAAATTAAAAATATGCGCTAAAAGAGCTTGCGACGCGGCTTTGTGCGTTGCGCGCCCCGGGTGGTTGAGCGAGCCTACTGCGTCGCAGTCCGAACTGTCGCTGACGGCTGGCAGGCGAACGAACGAAATGGCGGTGTCGCCTGTTTTTTGGGCAAAATCCTCAAGGCATTTTTCGATTTCGTCGCCAAAATCGTGGGTGCACATACCGTATGCCCAGATGATTTGTGCCTGTGGATTGCGTGTGCGGATTTTTGCAACAAAATCAGTGACGGCGTGCAAAAACAACGCAACATCGCTTTTGCACGGATTTCCGTTTTCATCGAGGTGCATTTTCCAGACCGTGCCGTCGCTTGCGGTTTTGGCGGGCGAATGGAATGCATTTGCATCGTTTGTTCCCAAGTTGACGACCACAAAATCGCTTTTCCACGCCGAAAAATCGTTTGGAAGATGTGCGCCGCAGTTTTCATTCAGATTTTCATTCAGAACAGAACACACCGAATCATAATGCGGCGGAAGCGTGCAGGTGCGGTCGTTGTCCCAGCCCGAAAATACGCCCCAGCCGCTCTGCGACAAAAATCTGAAATCAGCATTGAGTGCGCGGGCGGTCAAAAGCGCGTAACTTCCGCGAAGAGAAATCCACGACGAATTCCAGTCCGCTTCGCTTTTTGCGCCGCACAATCCTTCTCCCGTGGTAATGCTGTCTCCCACAAACTCGATGTTTGCCCGAAACGGCGCAGGGCTCAAAAACGGCTCTGCGGAAAAATCGGCAGGAACTCCCAGCGCGTGAACCAAAAGGCTGTGCTTTTCGTCGCCTGCCATTGCCTGCGTTTCTTTGAGCAGTTCAATGTTTCGCTTGATGCCCGGCGTGAGCGAACACAGCAGATACCAGCGTTTTGTGCGCTCAAGAACGAACCGCGAAAGTAAATCGCCGTCCACCCACACGCCAACCCAAATCGCCTGCTCTCCGTAATCCGCTTCAAGCTCTGCCCACAGCTCTCCCGCGGTGGTGTTCACCAAAAAACCGCTCGCCGTCCAAAACAGAGCCGTTGCATTTCCTGTTTTGCCGTTTCGCCCGTACCAGTGTATGTTTTTTGCTGACGGAGGGAAAATCTTCAAATCTTTTTCATTCATACCAAAAGTATACCACAGGATTTTAGAAAGCGTTTGAGAAAAATACACCGAAAAGGAATTTTTGCAACATATATAAAATCCACAAAAATAAAACCGATAATAAAAGAGTTATTGCAAAAGAACAAGGGGATATTCTGATGAAAAAATCGGAAAAATTATCGCTCGTAGTAAGCGTGATTTTGTTTGTATTTGCGGCGTTGTTTTCTATTGCATTGCTTTCACAGTTGTTTGGGGCAGGCGGAAATACGGCGTTTCATTCTTTAGGCGCGTTGCTGCTCGGCGCGTATGGCGCGGGAAGTGCGCTTATTCCAGCGTTTTTGCTCGCTGCGGGTATTTTGAGTTTTCTGCCAACATGGTCGATTCGCCGTTGGCTGATGCTTGCTTCATCTATCGTTCCGTTTTTTACGATTATCGTTACTGAAAAATTTTGCGCAGGATTTTCCCGCGAAGGCGACTTGCTCGGCGCGGTAAAAATCGGCGTTGCGGTCGTGATTTGCGTGTTGTGCTTGATTTTGGAATATCTTTCGTGCTGCATTGCCGCCGATAGCCTTGACCGCTGGATTTTCGAGCATTTCAGTTCTGATGACAGCGCGAAAGACGAAACGGAAGAAAAGGCTGAAACATCTGCGATTGATTCGCTTTCACATACTGACGAACCGAAAGGCGAGGACGGTGCGGCATCTGCGGAAAATCCCGAGAAGGCTGAACAGGTGCACTCAGTTTCTGAAAATGCGGAGTCTGCAAAAGCCGAGGCAGAGAATGAAGAAAACTCTGTTCAAACTCCAGAACAGTCTTCCGCACAGAACGCACAGAACATAGAACAGAACGAGGAAAATCCTGAAGACGCAGAATCTGTGGCTGAAGTCCCTGCGGAGAATAGTGCGCAGGAAAGCGACGCTGCAAAGGAAAATGCTTCGAGTGAGAGCGAAGAAACGGAAAAAGCCGAAGAGCCTGCTCCTGCTGAAACTGCCGCGGTAACTACGGCGATGTTCTCGGTGAGCGAAGATGAGATTGAGCGAGCACGGCAAGCAGAACAAGCCGAGCTCCAAAAAAAAAAGCTAACTGAAAATTTTGATAATGCGCCCACCGTGGTTGCCGATTCAGAGCAAACCGTTGTGGCAGACAAACCGATAACAACCGAAGACGATTCGTTTGTTATCGTTCCGGTGGCGGAAGACGAAGCGGCTTTTATAACCGACGATGCGACAGAACAGACCGAAATTGAGCCTCATAGCAATGTGATTGATTTGTCGGGCAATACGGATTATTTTGCGGAGTCTGAAATGCCTTCGACTTCGGTTTATGCCGAAGAGCCGCTTGTGCCGCCCGAAGAAAAAAAGCCGAGCGTTTTTGACAAAGCCATTGAAGCCGTGGACGAACGCTCAAAACTTGCGCAGACAAAAACGGACTCGCTCGACGCGGATTTCTTTGACATCGATATGAATGAAGAAGACGACGATGAGCGGGCAGCGCGTGAAGAGCGCGAAAAAACGATGTTTGCGTATGAAGACCGCCCGCTTGTTATGGAACGGCTGGAACCCGTAACCGTGGGCGAGTTTGACCAATCGGTGTCTGAGCCGCTGAATCCTGTGTTTGAAAAAATGGAGCAGGACGTACAGGCATCTCTTCCCGAAATCGAACTGCCAGAGCCAGAAAGACAAGAAATCCCAGAAAGCGCTGAAATCGAGCAATCGGAAGCCGATGAATTTGAGACTGCGCAGAAAAATTGTGCGGCAGAATCGGAAAATCCTGCGGCTGAAATCGAAAGCCAAATCACTGAAAATAACTCGGTGGGCGAGCCGACGTTTGACGACGCGGAGAATGTGCCTGAGCAAAATGAGCGCGCTGAAACTACAGAAAATCCTGAGGAAAGCGCCGAGCCGAGACTGGACGAAACCTCCCCGCGCCATTCGCTTTTGCAGACGGCAATGCAAATGAAAGATGCGTTAAACGGGCAAGAACCTTCTGCTCAAACGGAAAGCTCGGTGGCAGCTGCTGAAGAGCCGTCAGTCGAAAATGACGATGAAAAAACGGAAATCGCTTCCGAAAATCTGGAAAACAGCGAAATTGCTCAAGAAAATGCCTTCGATAATGATACAGCGGAAACCGAAATTGCAGTCGAAAATGACACGGCTGAAATCGGCGAGGGCGAAACAACAGAAAACGAAGAGCAGCCTGTTGCCCTCGAAGAGCAGCCTGCCACTGTTGAAGAACCGCCTTTGGCTGTGGAAGAGAAACCGCCCGTGGCAGTTGAGAAGCCGTCTGCGACGGTCAGAAAAGAATATAGCGTGCCGACGGATATTTTAACGGCGTACAGCGAAAATCCGTATTGGGAAATCGACGAGGAAACAAAGCAGGCTGCGGAAAATCTCACGAACACATTGAGCGAGTTCAAAATCGACGCGGAAGTTACGGGAATCCGAAAAGGTCCTGTCGTTACGATGTTTGAGATGTTGCCGGCTCCTGGCGTGAAATTGAGCAAAATCGTTGCATTGCAAGACAATATTGCGCTTCGCCTTGCCGCAAAGAGCGTGCGTATCGTTGCCCCAATCCCCGGAAAGCGCGCCGTCGGTATTGAAGTGCCGAACAAAGAGCGCGCCGTGGTCAGCTTCCGCGAAATCATCGAGGAAAATAATCCTGCGTGGACAAAAATGGCGGTGCCTGTCATTCTCGGAAAAGATATTTCGGGCGAATCAAAGATTATGGATTTGGTCAAAACGCCGCATTTGCTTATTGCTGGCGCGACGGGTGCGGGAAAATCGGTCTGCGTCAATTCGCTTATCCTTTCGATTCTTTACAAGCGAAGTCCTGAACAGGTGCGCTTGATTTTGATTGACCCGAAAATCGTCGAACTTAAATTGTACAACGACATTCCGCATTTGCTTACCCCTGTTATCACCGAGCCGAAAAAGGCGTTTCAGGCGTTGCAGTACTGCCTTTGCGAAATGGAGCGGCGATATGCTCTTCTCGACGGAATGCAGGTGCGCGACATCGAAAATTACAACAAGCGCATTGTGGAACGCAACATTGCGACGGAAAAACTGCCGTATATCGTGGTGATTATCGACGAGTTCGCCGACCTTATGGCGACGAGCGGCAAGGAACTGGAAACGACGGTTGCACGCTTGTGCGCAATGAGCCGCGCTGTCGGTATTCATTTGGTGCTTGCCACTCAACGCCCGTCAATCGACGTTATCACGGGTCTTATCAAGGCAAATATCCCGAGCCGAATTGCGTTTATGGTTGCTTCAAAAATGGACAGCCGCATTATCATCGACCAAATCGGCGCGGAAAAACTTTTGGGCAAAGGCGATATGCTTTATGCAGGTGTGGTTGACCCGTTCCCGACGCGCATTCAGGGCACGCTCGTTAACGACCTTGAGGTTGAAAACGTTGTGGATTACGTCAAGCGATTTGGCGAGCCTGATTATATCGATGACGAGATTTTCATTGATGACGACGAAGACGAGGATTCAAACGAATCTTCATATCAGTCAGAGGGCGAAGACCCGCTGTATGATAAGGCTCTCGACATCGTTATTCAGGCAGGCAAAGCGAGCGCGAGCTATATTCAGCGCAGGCTGAAAATCGGCTATAACCGCGCCGCGCGTTTGGTCGAGGAGATGGAAGCGCGAGGCATCGTCGGACCTGCCAACGGCTCAAAGCCGCGCGAGATTATCCACATGCCGTAATCCGTCGCGGACGCTTTTTAGATATACTGTCATTGCCGTACTTGATACGGCAATCTTTTTTGCATTTGATTACGATGAAAGATTATCGAGAGAGATAATGACAGAAGTCATCTTGCCAGCAAGAAATGCCGCCGCATTTTGTTTTGGCTTGTTGAAGTGCTTCAAAACCCCGCCGCACTTTGTTTTGGCTCGTTGAAGTGCTACAAAACGCCGCTGCATTTTGTTTTGGCTCGTTGAAGTGCTACAAAACGCCGCCGCATTTTGTTTTGGCTCGTTGAAGTGCTACAAAACGCCGCCGCATTCTGTTTTGTGCCGTTGAAGTGCTTCAAAACGCCGCCGCATTCTGTTTTGTTCAGAATAAGAAGTAAGGAGGACCGATGAAAAAAGCGATTTTGTTTCTTTTATTTCTGATGTTTGCGATAACGTCCTGTGTTTTCTATGGACCGCACATAGATTATCCTCCAACTCCTGCGTTTCCCCAGCGATACAGGACTTGGCTAAACGTGTCGAAGAAAAACGGTGTAACTTGTGGCTTCGATTTCCATAATTATGAAACATCGTTTTTGCCGCAAGTTTGCGGATTTGACGGAGATGGTGGCGGTGCTTACTATGAAAGAGAAAGCGGGCGGAAAAAATCGGGGCGCACAATGACAATCATCGTTGACCCCGATTTTGTATCGCGTATTTTTATTTCTGCGACTGTTTTTTGAACGTCTTTACGCCCTCAATCACGAGGAACACCGCCAAAACCGCCATCGCCGCCGCAAAGAAAAGCTGGAACCAGTTGCCCCAGTGGAACGCCGCCGCGCGTGTTTCCGCCGTCGCGTTCGCCATTGCGCTGATTTTACCGATGACCGTAAGCACGAGCTGCGAAAGTGTTGCCGCAAGCATAAACACCGTTGGCACAATGAACATCTTGTTGTTCTTGCCAACCTCGCCGAGCCACGCCGCAACCGCCATCAGCGCGATTCCTGCGAGGAGTTGGTTTGCAGAGCCGAACAAGCCCCAAATCTGCGCAAGGCTCAAGCCGCCCAAAATACACCCGATTGCAACCATCAGCAACGTGCCGAACAGCGGGAATGCAAGCACCTTGCGCACCCCTGTTGCGTCCTTGTATGATTCTTCGCCGTCCTTCAAAAAAAACTCGGTGAACATAAATCGGCTCAATCTTGTGCCTGTGTCGAGCGATGTGAGAGCGAACACGGATACCGCAAGCGTCAAAAGCGCGTAGATTGCGTTGTTTTGGTCAGCGAAACCGAACATCTTTGCAATACCTGTCGCAAAAGCCACCGGCGGCGCGCCCTTAAAACGACCGTCCACAATAAACGTCTTTGAAACCATACCGACCGCAATCAGCGAAATAATGCCGAGTGCGCTTTCAATGAGCATTGAGCCGTAGCCGATTGCCTTTGCGTTCTTTTCGTTATCGAGTTGCTTTGAAGTCGTTCCCGTGGCAATCAGCGAGTGAAATCCCGAACACGCGCCGCACGCCACCGTGATGAACAGTGCAGGAAACAGATTGCCGATTGACGTGTGCCAGCTCGTGAATGCAGGAAGCTCGAACGTAGCGTTTCCCGTAACGGCAGACACAAAAATGCCCGCGAGCGCCAGCGCCATCATCGCGTACAGCAAAAAACTCGACAGATAATCGCGCGGCTGAAGCAAAATCCACACAGGAACCAGCGACGCAATCGTAATATACGCGCCGATGAACACAATCCACGCAGTGCGGCTCATCGCAAAACCGTAATTGAGCCCGATTGCCACCGCTAGCACGATGCCCACAATCCCGAGAATCGTGGCTGGGAGCGTCTTTATGCCGCAACGGTTCGTCAAAATGCCGTAAATAATCGCCAAAACGATGAACAAAAGCGAAATCATCGCCGTTGTCTGACTTCCCGTCGGATTTTTCACGATGCCGAACGAGCCGTCAGCCGTAAAGAAAGTGCCTGCCACGACGTTCACGAACGACGCAATGACCAAAATCAAAACAAGGAGCGCGAAAATGATAAAGAGTTTTTTGGAGGTCTTTCCCATAGAATCGCGGATAATCTCGCCGACGGATTTACCTTCGTGCCGTGCAGACGCAAAAAGCGAACCGAAATCCTGCAAGCCGCCAAAGAAAATGCCTCCCACCACGCACCACAAAAACACCGGAACCCAGCCGAAAACCGCCGCCTGAATCGGACCGTTAATCGGACCTGCACCCGCGATAGACGAAAAATGGTGTCCCATCAATACGGCAGGTTTTGCCGCAACGTAATCCACGCCGTCTGCTTTGGTAAACGCAGGCGTTTTCTTCGTTGCATCGATGCCCCATTGCTTTGCCAGCCACGAACCGTAGCCCACATAGCCAGCAAAAAGCAGCACAATCGCAGCAATGATAATCAACAATGCTGTCATTTTCATTCCTCCATTATTTGTTTTTTATGCTTTTGAAAATCTTCTGCAAGTCGCGTCCAGCGCGGTTGCTCACAACACGACCCGAAGAGTTTTCGAGCAAAATGACACGGAAATCGCTCCAGCCCAAAAAGCCGAAGCGGTATGATTTATGATGATGGATTTTTTTGACGTGCAAAAATGCGTCGTTTTCTGTTTTTTCAGCGATGATTACGAGCGTAACATCAGAATTTCGATGATTGCTGCTCACTTTTACGCGAGAAAGTCCCGTTTCCCACGCTGTTTCGCACAATTCTTCCAGTGTTTTTTGCGATAAAAGCGGAATTGTGGCAAAAAAAGCGTATTCATTCGAGTCGATTTGGGCAATTTTTGCGGCTTTTACCAAAAAAAACTGCTCATTATGCGAATGAAATACCGCTTCTGCCACGAACGGCGGCACAGGATTTTCTGTGTTGATGTCGTAATAGCGCGAAAATGATTGTAAAATGGTGGATAAAACACTGTCTGTTTGCATAACTACTTTTGATATGATTATAAGCGGTTGCAAAAAAGTGTCAATACTTCAGATATTAAGTATTTGTAAAAATTTCTCAAAATACGTTTTAGAGGATTTTATAATCTGCGCCGTATTTTGACATAAACACGCGCACTCGGCATTTCATCGGCTTCGCATTCGCGGCGAAAAAGCGGAAATCGGTCGCATACTCGCTCATCAAATCGTCGGCGTGATAATGCAGCGTCAATGTGCTTTCACTGCCGTCAGCGGTGCAACGCGATAATGCGCCGTGAAACGAAATGACATCAAGAGCAAGCGGCACAAGGCTTTCAAGATGATGCGCTTTGTACAGCAGCGAAACAAACGCTTTTTGCGCCTGCTCGATTGTGTGTATATCCAGCTCTTCGGGAACTTCGCCATTCGCCGCAATCGCCGCAGAAGAGCCAGCGTTATCAAAATTGTTTTCTTGCAAATATTTCACAAAATGCAAAAAGAACGCGCTCGCTTTCATCTTTAGCGGCTTCAATGCACTCAAAAACCACGGCACAGCCCGCCCCTGCGTATAAAAGATATTCACTGCACGAGAAAGATTTCGCGCCTTTTCGATGTCGCGCGCGGGGAAAGTCGTGTTGTCGGTTACCAAATACGGAGGTTTGTCCTGCCACGTCAAGCCCAAATCGTGCGCCGATTCTGCGAGGGCTGTTCCTGGCAAGACGGCAAGGCAAAATAGTTCAAGGTTGTTGGGGTACAACGAAAGCGCAAAATCAATGCTGTTGCAAAAGCCTTGAAACGTGTCGCCTGGGAGAGCGAAAATCAAATCAAAGCCGAATATCGCCCCTGTTTCGTTTAAGAAACCGATATTTTTTGTGAAAAGTTTTTTGTTAAGTGTGCGGTGTACTTTTTTTAGCACTTCCTCATCTGCGCTTTGCAATCCAATTTGCAAACAGCACGGAATCGACGCAAACGCCTTTGCAAGCGGTCTATCGATGAATTCGGCGCGTGCCTCAAAATAGTAGAACGTGTTTGGCGTTTTGCTCTTGATGAGCTTGAGCATTGCAAGTGCGCGATTTTTGTCGGCATTGTATGTCGGGTCAAGAACGAACACCTGCGCAATTTTCTTTTTGCGAAAAAGGTCTAATTCTTTTTCAAGCCGCTCTATCGGAAAATACTGTATCTTTTTTTCGCCCTTGCTTTCGTAGCAATATGCGCACTTAAACGGACAGCCGCGAGCGAGTTCCCAGAGTGCACCGCCGTATTTTGCCACGTCTATTGTGCCGTCAAGATACGGAGAGGATACTTCCTCGCTTTTCGGAGGAAGCGCGCGAACAAGGGGCTGCGTTTCCTTTTCGCTCGGAATATACACGCCTTGAACACTCGGCATTTTTTTCACGCTAACATCTTCGAGCAACTGCGCCAACAGTTCTGGCACTGCCACTTCGCCCGCACCGCACACGGCAAAGTCAAAGCCTGCCATGCTGTACGGGTTCGCCGTCGCTTCAGGTCCGCCCGCAATGCAATAGATATGCGGATTTCGCTTTTTTATCTCGTTGCACACTGCCGTCAAAATTTCCCTATTCCACATATACACGCTAAAACACACCGCCACAGGCGGCTTTGTAAGTGCCACAGGCTGTATCGATAAAAGTTCGTCTGTGATTTTTATATATGCGTCTTTTCCGCGATACTTTTCGTCTTCTCTTGAAAAATCGAGCAAAGACACGTTGCACTTATCTTTGGTGAGCGGGCTGTTTTTTACGCTCGAGACAACGCAAGCCGCTCCCAATGGCAGAGCCTGCGGAGATGTTTCAACAAGAACAGTGGTAAAAATAACGACAGGCTTGTGCATCAAACATTATTCCTGCGAAACCTCTTCTTCTGAATCAGTATCTAAGTCAGGTACAGACATTTCGCGGTTCTGCGGGAAGACAAAATCTCCTGTTCTCAGTCCTGACAAGAATAAATCCAATATAGTTCTGAATCCAAAATATTCGTCGTCGTTTGGCTCTCGGCGGTCGTCGCCTGTGCGAACGTTTGTACATTCAACATAGAGCTGCTTGTTATTTTTATCGGGATAGCTTATTTCGATGTCTGTCCAATACAGCGTCTCGCCGAATTTGAATGAAACGTCCTGCATTTTCACGGTTTTTGATTTCGCATTTTCTTTTATGTCCAAGCCGTAATATGCCGCCCAATCCAAAATGCGCTGGTGCGTAGAATCGTATGTTCCCGAAAGGAAATATCCGACTCCGCCTGATTTGCTTTTTTCGTCTGAAGCCACTTTGCCCGTCGTTGTGCAAGACGCGAGCAAACCAACCAATAATGAAACGAATAAAATGTGCATCTTTTTCATACTTATAACAATACCACCAATGAGAGATTTCTTCAATATTTTTATCTTGCGTTGTATGTGTCAAAAACAAAAAATGCTGTGGATTTTTTAACACAAGATAACGGCAAAAATTTTTTTCTCCTCGTTATCTTGCGATAACGGCTTCATTTTTTTTCTGAGACGCAATTATCGTGAGATAACGGCTTGTTTCTTAAATGGGGATTAAAATATCTAGAGATAATTGCTTCATTCTTAAATTGGGATTAAAATATTGCAAGATAACGACGTTCTTTTTTTTCTGGGACGCAATTATCGTGCGTTATCGACGAAATTTTTGGGGAAATGACGCATAAAAACGGGGAATGATAAAATGGCAAAAAAAAATGGAGAACGCATTGTTCTCCAAGTCGGGCTAACCGAATTCGAATCGGTGACCTCTTGCCCCCCAGACAAGCACGCTAACCAGCTGCGCTATAGCCCGATAATCGTTGTTATCGTATCATACTATCAAAAAAATGTGAAGTGCTTTTTTCAAAAATCATTTTAGAGATTTTTTGAAAATCGACTTGTTGCTTTTGGCGCGTTTTTGTATACTGATTGCATTATGAGCGAAGAAACCAATTTGTGCCCGTGCGGTTCGGGCAAAACGTACAGCGAATGTTGTGAACCGCTTATCAAAAAGACGGCAAAAGCCGCCTCTGCCGAAGCATTGATGAGAGCGAGATACTCTGCGTATGTAAAACACGAAATCGATTATATCATCGATACGTGCGAAAAGAGCGATCAGGTGGCAGATATAGACCGAAAAGCAACGGAAGACTGGAGCCGAAACAGCACATGGCACGGTCTCAAGATTTTGAGCGTACAGCCGGGAAAAGAGCCTGACAGCGAAATCGTGGAGTTTGAAGCGACGTACACGCAGAAAGGTATTCGCGATGTGCATCACGAAACAGGGCTTTTCAAGAAAATCAACGGCGAATGGCTTTACAGCGCAGGTTATGTGAAGGCGATGACGGTGGTGCGCGAAGGTCGCAAAATCGGAAGAAATGAGCCGTGTCCGTGCGGTTCGGGCAAAAAATACAAAAACTGCTGCGGCAGATAATTTTGCCTGATGTTAAGATTACGCTGCTTGTGCGTAATCTTTTTTTTTGAGGATTTTTTATGGAAAACATTCTTACAGGATTTCACGCGGTGGAAGAACGTGTCCGCCGTGTGAGCGAAGCAAAAGACGCTGCGGCTGCGGCAAAAATGACGATTTTTTTTGACAAAGCAGGTCCGCGCATTAAAAAGATTCTTGCGTATGCCAAAGATGCGGGCGTAAAGGCAATCAAAAGCGAAAGGGCGGTCTTGGACGAAAAGACGCGCAGTCTTTCTGAAACCGCGCGCGACCACCGCGGCATTATCCTCGTGATTGCGGGCGAAACGCAATCTGACAGCAGCGTGGATTTTGAGCAGGAAATCGAAGCGCTGAAAATGGCAGAGCGTGCAACGGTGGTGATTTTGGATTCGATTACCGACCCGCACAACACGGGCGCCATTATCCGAAGCGCAGACCAATTCGGCACTGATTTGGTGGTGATACCGAATCGGCACGGCGCAGAGGCTGACGGCGAAGTGGTGGCTCGAGCGAGCGCGGGCGCGGCGGCGTGGGTTAAAACGGTACGGGTGAGCAATCTATCTCGGGCGCTTGAAATGCTCAAGGAACGCGGCTTTTGGGTATACGGGGCGAGTGCGGACGGCACGACGCTTTCGGAATGTGCATTTTCGCCAAAGTGCGCCATCGTAATGGGGAGCGAGGGCAGCGGGATTTCTCGGCTTTTGCGCGAAAAATGCGACGAAATCGTGTCGATTCCAACGTGCGGCAAGCTCGACAGCCTTAATGTCTCCGTTGCGGCAGGTGTGCTTTTGTACGAGCGCAGACGGCAAATTTTAGCATCTCTCTAGTATATAGCGATTTATTTTTCTGTCATTCCGAACTTAGTTTCGGAATCTCTCATTGTGATTTTGAAACAAGTGTTGCATACATAGTTAAAAAACTATCAAAAAAAACGTCCCTTGCAATTATTGCAGGAACGTTTTTTTTTTAAGCGCAACTTATTTTCTTGTCAAAGTCAGATTATAGTAGTCTGAATCAAGATAGCCCCTAATCGTAATTGTGGAACTTTCTGGATTTGAAATAGTAGAACTTACATTCGTTGTTCCATAATAATAATTGCTTCCAATTTTCCGAATCGTAAAAGACTTATCTAACGATTCCCCTGATGAAGAACTGCTACTGTCATAATACCAACAATTACTGTTTATAGTAATAGTGTACTCTGTTACGTTTGTATTTGTTTTTGCATATGTTGACCACTGTACAGTTGCACCATTAGTACCACCATACACAGTGTTGCTGTTATAAGACCCGCTTACGTCGTAATAATAATAATTAGAAGTTTCTGTTTCTGTGTAAACATCAACATCTACATCGTCTGATTCGTTCTTGCAGCTTGCAAGCCCAAAAAACATCGCCATCGCCGCAAATGCAGAAATAAGCAATTTCGATTTCTTCATGCGAAATCCTCCTGTTAAAATATTTCTTATAGATATAATTTAGCATATCTATAGGGTGCTGTCAACTTATTTCTTTGAGCAATATTATTTTTGCAATGCAGGACATCAAAGAAATATTCGGGAAAAATGTGCAGAAATTCCGCCGACAGCATAATATGACGCAGGAACAGCTTGCAGAAATGCTTGATATTTCGCAGGCATTTCTTGCAAATATTGAACGGGGAAAACGGGGCGTAAGTATGGAAACAATTGAAATGATTGCGCACTGTTTTTCTGTTCCGTATGCGGCTTTATTTGAAAATCCCGAAAATCCTGCGCAATTTCAGTCTGCTGCTGCGGTAGCAAGTGCTTTCAAGTCTCAACTTAATCCGTATTTGGAGAAAGCCCTGCAAGATTGCTTTATGAATTTTTGTCATGAAAAAGAATTGCTGTAAGGTTTCTTTTCTTCTTATATTTTTGTACTGCATTTTCTAAAAAAATCTTATTTTTTAGAAATAATGTCTCAAAACGTCATTTGACACTGTTTTTATCCGCCGATATACTTTCAAAAAGCAAAATGATAGATTTACATACACATTCAACAGCGTCTGACGGGCAGTATTCGCCGACAGAACTGGTCGAAAAAGCAAAAAATGCGCTCGTGAGCGTTCTGGCTCTGACTGACCACGACACCGTGCAGGGACTTGAAGAAGCCGAAGCGGCGGCGAAAAACGCAGGCATTACTTTTGTGCGCGGCGTGGAGCTTAATATTGCGTGGACGACGGGCGAGTTTCATCTTTTGGGCTTGGGGCTCAAGGACATCAAGAGCGATTTGCGTGCGATTATCAAGGAATTGTCTGAAGCGCGGCGGAATCGAAATCGGAAAATCGTGGCAAAAATGCAAGAAGCGGGGATTGCGGTAACGCTTGAGGAACTCGAGTCGCTTTATCCTGCAAAATCGCTCGGCAGACCGCATTTCGCCGATTTTTTGGTCAAGCAAAAAGTGGTTCGGCACAAACAGGACGCATTCGACAAATATCTTGCCAAAGGCAGACCGTTTTACGAGGCAAAAGAGGGCGCCGACCTTGATATTGCCGTTAATGCCATTGTGGATTCGGGCGGCGTTCCCGTGATTGCGCACCCGCTTTCGCTCTATCTGTCGTGGAGCAAAATCGAGCCGGTGTTGCGCGACGTGCACGAACGCGGCGTTAGGGGGCTTGAGGCGTGGCATCCGGGAGCGCGCGAGCAGGATTGCAAGCGGCTTGAAGCGATGGCGCGGGAAATCGGGTTTTTTATAACGGCGGGAAGCGATTTTCACGGCGAAAAAGTCCGCGCAGACCGAAAACTCGGACACACGGCGGGAAATCGCAAAATCGATGACGCATTTTATGCTGACGAGCTGTTGCCGCACCTTTCTCACTGATTTTTGCTGATTTTATAAAAGTTGTCACTCCAAAATTTTTGGAATGATAGCTTTATTTTTTTGCGTATATTTTGTAACAAAAGAAAAATTATTTCTTTAGCAATCGTTGACGTGCGGTGAATCGTTCTTCTTCGTATTTGAAATAATCGTTCAAAGAATAATCCTGTTGCATCATATTCGAGAGATGAAAAGACCAAAAAATATTGGTAGGACGCGCGGGCGATAGAACACATTTTTTTATATTGTCAAAATAATATCGCTGATAAATAACTGCTTCTTCGTGTGTAAAGTCAATGCTGTCTGCACTTCGTTCGGCGATATTGAAATGCTTTATGTCAATTCTCTTCAATTGAATCGGGTCTGTTAGTTGCCCGTCAATCATACTTACAGAGGGGTGATTTTTGCAGTAATCGAGTAAATTTCCGCGGTATGCTTCAGAATCATAGACACAGTTTTTAAGCACCGATTCTAGCGTGGAAAGCAAAGAATAATAAGTTATTTGTTGTTCGCTATTTAATGCTTTTACAAAAATGCTTTTCATTGCAAAATACAAAACAACCAAATCTAAATCTATGCAGACATCTTTTGAAGCATATTCGCAGGCTGGATTAAATAATGTTAATTCCTTGCCGCGATGTGTTTCTATCGTATCTTGTTGCCCGCCGCGAATAGACACAAAAAGAAATCCGTTCCATTGATCATTTCCTGTTCCAATCCCTTTTTTACCGTCCTCTTTCAACTGCTTTATGGCAAAATCTGTGTAATTGTCTTTAGTGATTATAACTTTCTTTCCTTTGTATGAAACTTCAGTATTATTAACCAATTTTAAAAAACTTTCACGCTGAATTTCCGATGACGAACTTCCTTGCTCTGAATGAATGGAAATAATCGCGGATACAGTTTCATCACTGCCGATTCTATTTTTTAGTTCGCTAAAAAGCGGATTGGAAAAATTGTCTTTATCAAAAAAATCATTGTTCAAAAACTCTACAACAACTCCGCCTTCAAATGTTTTAAGGTGTTCAAGAGACAAGTGATTGTCTCTCACAATTTTCCATTCAATTAGAACTCTGTTACTTCTCGGAGTACGCTTTTGGAATAACTCTGACGGCACATTGTACTGTCCTGTTTTTGCACAGACATTGGAAAATTTTGCGTGCAGATTTTCACCGAATGATTCAATAAACTTTCTTGTAGCCAATCGAATTTTATTTTTATCCATAGCAGACCTTAGATATTAAAAAAAGTGTTAAACGAAATCTCAAACCCGTCTACGATTTTTTTGATATTTTCAATCGAGATATTTCGTTTCCCTAATTCCACGGAAGCATAATACGCTCTGTCCATATCAATGCTAAGAGCAAATTTTTCCTGTGATATATTTTTTTCAGTTCTTAACTCTTTGCATCTTTTTCCAAACCATTCTTTTATAGAGGCATTCATAAATTAAAAAGAGATTAGTTTTTTTGTGGTATATAAATCAACGGCTTTTAAGCTACAATTAGATTGAAACGATTGCAATCCTATGCTATGCTGTTGGAGAAAAAAGCGGATAAAAAACAATGAGTACATTTGATGAGAAACTGCACGAGGCTTCAGCATATTTATCAGAATCAATCGAAACAAATATCTTTTTGAATATCCTTTTTGAGATGAACAGATATTTTGACAAGCAATTTGTTATTTTAATTCACTCCGAAAAAACAGGTCTGAAACTAAATCAAAGCGAAAGAAATTTGCTTAGGCGATATTTTTATTATGGCGTAGCAGAATGGCTTGCGATATTGCATATTCCCAGTTTTCCGCAATATGATGCAACTGATGACGACAAAACAAAGGTATTGGAGTCTTTTATTGAACGGTGCAATACATATGGCAAAGAAAAAATTGTAAATTCTGTGCAGGAACGATATATGCTCGTAAAAGAAAAAAGTATTTCTAATAATTCTGCTTTATGGTTGGACTGGTTCAACAAAAAACGCAATGCAAATTCTGATTTTTCGCTTTTTGTATATGATTACGCGCAAAGCGACTTTGAAAATGACGGCTTTTCAGAGAAAAAAATTTTTGAAACAATCGCTGATATATATGACCGTTTGGAGAATTATAGATATTTTATTTTTAAACTGCACGGGAAACTTTTTAATACGCAGAAAGAAGATGTAACTTGGAAAGTTTTGTATAAAATCGGAATTTATTGCGAAAATTTTATTCAGTACACTGCTCCGTTTTTTCCGTTCAAGAAGCAAAAGTCAATAGAAACTCTTACCGCATTTTTAGACGAGCGATTTCCGAATAATGACAATAATACGCTTGCTTGCGAATTTTATTCTTCGATTTCGACAGGATTTAAATTTGAGGATTGTCTTATCAGCGATAATCAAGATGACATAATCCTAACAATGAAAAAAATAAAGATGGACACATCTCCCATACCCTGTCCTGCATGTATGACAACAATTCAGAGCGGAAACTCATTTCCTGAAATTTTTTTGAGAAGCTATGAATGTAAAAATCCTGCTTGCCCAGAACGAAGCAAATCAGGACGCGGCAAACGGTTTGATGAATTCGGCGTGTACCGTTATTTCAAATTAACGGAAGACAAAGCCGCAGACAAAATCGGAGAAAATCTGTTTTCAAAATGGCGGCGAGATATTTTTTCACGCGGCTCTGATATATATGAAATGCTCATCAATTATTATGCTTGGGCAACAGAAACCGTGTGCATTTCAAAATCAGTAAAAATCAAAAATGAAAATTTCCGCGTTATAAAACAATATGCGCCGTACAACAAGAATAATTATGAAACCGATTTTGAAAAATTGCCGATTGTTGTTTTATTCAGAAAAATAGCTGCTCTCATTTCCTGCAAAACAGGAATGAGAAAAATTTCTGCGCCTATAGAAATCGTGAACGAAAACTCTACTGAAAATATTGCGCAATTTGCTGCTCATCAGATTGGGACTGCAATAACATCGCCGCCGTATTACAACGCACGAGAATATTCTTGGTGGTCAAATATGATTTTGTATTTTATAGATATGCAACGAAATGCAAAATCAGTTTTTAATGTACTATGCGACAACGGATACTATTTGTATAACATTGGCGATATTGTAAACGCAGACAATATATATGTGGAATCGAATATGTCGAAAAAACGGCTTCAATTAGGTTTTTTGTCCTGTCTTATTTTTGAACAATGCGGCTTCAATTTGGTCGGCAATATTATTTGGGATAAAGGTGAGGTTCAGTCAAAACGCAATTCTACAATGAATAGAAATTCAGGATATGTGAAGTGCATAAACTGCTATGAACATATTTTTGTTTTCAAAAAAGGAAAAGAAAGAAAAATAGTAAGCGATGTAAAACGGATTACGCCCGTTATCAAAATCAATTCAAAAGGTGAAAATACTTACAAGCACACGGCTCCTTATCCTTTGGAACTGGTAAACCTCATAAAACCTTTTGTGCAGAAAGAAAAATATATTTTAGACCCGTTTTTAGGGAGCGGAACAACACTTAAATGGTGCAAACAAAACAGTTTTAGAGGAATCGGTTTTGAGATGAACAAAGAATATTTTGAACTTGCTAAAAAGTATATAAACGAAAGTGATTCTCCTGAATTACTTTTTGATTTTTGCTGATTTTTCATCTAAAAATACCAAAAATGTATCATTTTTGCCTTGTTTTTTGCAAAAATACCGAAAAAGAACTTGTTTTTAGCGAATTTTGGCGCAATAAAAGCCGACTAAGCATTTGTTTTTGCTTTTATCGTGCCATAAATGCAAAAACAAACGTTTAGTTTGCATTTTATGATACAATAAAGGTCGACAAAATATTTAGTTTCACTTTTATCGTATCATAAATGCAAAAACAAGCATTTTTTTGCGTTTTATGATGCAATAAATGCTGAAAAATTGTTTTTTCCGTCTTTTACGAAATCCTGTCTTCTCAAAAATACAAAAAGAGCGTCAATTTTGCTTTATTGTGTGATGTGTGTTACAATATTTTTGTATGGGTAGAGAGAAATTCAAATTCAACAAAAAGATTTTTGCATTTTCAAGCGCGGCAATGCTGGGAATTACGCTGTTTATCGGCGGAGTGTTTTGCTGGCTGTATTCGGTTTCAAAAAAGAATATCGTGCAGAAGTGGCAAACCGAAACGATGCAAATTGCGCAGGAAGTGAATTTTTATATGAAAATGCCGGTGGACGCGGTGGCTTTTTCTGCCGTCACGCTCAACGATATGATGCTTCGCGGCAAGCCGCATTCTATCGCGGGCGAATATTTAATCAAAGAAACGGCTATTTATTCTGCGATTATCAGCGAAAACACTACAGGCGTGTACGCTTTTTACCGCGGAAAATATCTCGACGGCTCGGGCTGGACACCGCCAGAGGATTACAAGCCGAAAACGCGTCCGTGGTACATCGACGCGCTCAAGGCAGGCGGAAAAATCGCGCTCGTAAAGCCGTATTTGAATATGCAGACATTCAAAATGATGATGTCGGTAAGTCAGTTGCTCAATGACGGCGAAAGCGTGGTGTCGATGGATATTTTTTTGGACGGCGTGCAGCAGCGAATGTTGGATTTGAAGAAAAATCCGCTGGTGGCAGAATCGGTTGTTTTGAGCAGCGACGGCTATGTGGTGGCTCATTCCAACGAGGAATTTTTGGCGACCGATTTGTATAAATATGGCACGAACGAAATGCAGGTGATTGGACACAAAATCTTGAAAAGCGATTCCAAGATGTTTGAGACGAAAATCCACGGGAAAAAATATGCCGTTTTTGTGGAAAACATCAATAGCGATTGGAAGACGATTTTGGTTTTGAACAGCGCGAAAATGTATCGTTCGCTGTCGCTGATTTATATTATTTCGGCGCTGGTAATTTTGGCGGTAATTGCCGTGATTTTTGCAATGCTGTTCAACATCAACTGCAAATACGAGGAGGCGGAGGAGCTTCGGAAGGAAGTGCAGGCGGTTGCCGATATTTATCCCACCGTTCTAAAGATAAATATGAAAAGCGATACAGTGTCGATTTTGCGTGGCAACAAGCGGACTGAATCGCTTTTGGGCGGCGATTTTACGAACTTTTCAGTGCGGGCGGTGGAATTCGGCGAGAAAATCGCAATCGAGCAATCCAAAGAAATGGTGAAAAATTTTATGGACGCGCGGACGCTAAACGAGCGGCTTGAGAATATAAATTCGCTGTCGCTTGAGTTTATGGACGAAAACAGCCGCTGGATTCGTACGCGATATATCGTGGTTGACCGCGAGGTGAGCGGCAGGGTGTTTCATTTGCTTCTGGCGTTTGAATCGATTGACGAAGACCGAAAGCGGCAGGAAAAACTCCGAAAACGCGCCGAAACCGATATGATGACGGGTGTGCGAAACCGCGGTTCTGGCGAGGCGATGGTGAAAAAGGCAATGGCGGAGGGCAGAAAGGGTATGTTTTGTCTTCTCGACGCGGATAAATTTAAGTCAATCAATGATACGTTCGGTCATTCGGTGGGCGACAAAGTTATTATTGCGATTGCAAAATGTATGGAGAAAACGTTCCGCGGCTCAGACATCGTTTTTAGGCTCGGTGGCGATGAATTTGCGGCGTTTTCGGAAGGCGTTGCGTCCAAGGAAATCGGCGAGAAAATCGTGGCGCGTCTTTTTGAGAACATTGACAAAATCGATATTCCCGAATTGCAGGGGCGAAAGATTTCGCTGTCGGTTGGCGCATCGTTTTATCCCGCCACGCGCGAAGATTCGTTTGAGGCGATGTACAAACGCGCGGACAGAGGCACTTACGAGAGCAAAAAGCAGACGGGCAATGCGCTCACGTTCCGAGCGCAAGAAGAAGACGGCGCGGCAGACTAAAAATACGCTCAATGCAGTTGTTACAATAGTTCGCTCAGCTCGTCCCAGCGTTCATAATCTGCGTCGAGCTTCGCGCTTAGCTCGGCATATTCCGCGCCCGCCTTTTGCGCTGCGGCAAAATCGCTGCTCGCCATTTGCGCTTCGAGTTCGCTTTTCTTTTCCTCAAGCTCCGCGATTTCTTCTTCAATGCGCTCAAACTCTTTTTGCTCTTTGAAACTCATTTTGCGCTTCTTCTGCGGCGGAGGCAATGCCTCTTTCTCAACAATTTTCTTCTGGCTTTCTTCTTTTGCAGCAAGTTCTTTCTCTTTGCGCAGCTCTTCGCGATAATCGATGTATTCGCTGCATTTGCCGACATAGCCCGAAATCTCGCCTGAATCTTCAAGAATAAACAGCGTATCCGCCACCTTGTCCATAAAATATCGGTCGTGGCTCACGATGAGCAAACAGCCTTTGTAGCTCTCAAGAAACTGCTCAAGGATATTCATCGTGAAAATGTCAAAGTCGTTCGTCGGCTCGTCAAGCACAAGAAAATTCGGGTTCTGCATCAAAAGGCGCACCAAAAATACCCGTTTCCTCTCGCCGCCCGAAAGCGTAGAAAGCGCACTGTGCTGGATTTTGCCCTCAAAGCCGAACTCTTCGAGAAACTGCGCCGCGCTCAACGATTTCCCGCTGTTCGTCGTGATGACCTCCGCGACTTCACTTGTATATTCAAGCACGGTTAAATCAAGATTTTTGAACACGGGATTTTGCTGATAATAGCCGAACACCGTGTTCACGCCGCGCACAACGCTTCCCGTGTCGCTTTCAAGATTGCCCGTGATGATGTTCAAAAACGTGGATTTTCCTGAGCCGTTGTCGCCGAACACGCCGATTTTCTGCCCTGCCGTAAACGTGTACGAAAAATTTTTTATCACGGGTGCTTTTTCACTGCCATTTCCTTTCGGGAAGTTTTTGCTGATGTTATGCAATTCCAAGACTTTGCCGCCGAGCCGTCTGCCCGCCACCTCGAACGTAAAGCCTTTGTCGCTTGCGAATTTCTCGCGGTTAATCAATGCCTCGTCGTGCTGCTTTCTCGCCTTTTGCTTCGTGCCGCGCGCGCAAGGACCTCTCAAAAGCCATTCGCGTTCCACTCGCAACACGCTTTCTATTCTGCGCTCGGTGTTTTCCTCGATTTCGGCTTCAACCGTCTTTTTGTCGAGATACGTCGAATAGTTGCCTTGATAGAGTTTTAGGCGATTTCGCGCGAGTTCATAGATATTGTTGCAAACCGCGTCGAGAAAATAGCGGTCGTGCGTTACCATCAAGACGCTGCGTTTTGTGTCGTGCAGATAGTTCTGAAGCCAATAAATCGTGGAGATGTCGAGATGGTTCGTCGGCTCGTCGAGGAGCAAGAGCTTCGTGTCTTCCACCAACACCTGCGCCAACGCGACTTTTTTGACCATTCCGCCCGAAAGCTCGCCCATTTTGCGCGCCATATCGTGAATGCCCAAGACCGAGAGAATCGAGCGAACCTGCGCTTCGTAATTCCACAAGTCGAGCGAGTCCATTTCGTGCTGGATTTTCTCGAACCTCGCTTCTCTGCCGTCGTTGAGAGAAAGATTGTCGCACAGCTCTTCGTATTCTTTGATGATGTTGAGTTTTGGGCTGTTGCTCTTAAAAATGTGCTCTTTTATCGTGTCGTCCGCATTGAAGACGGGATTCTGCGGCAGATACGACACGCCTGCGCTTTTGTTAGTAACAACGCTGCCCTCGTCCGCCTCAAGCGCGCCTGCGATGATAGAAAGCAGCGTGGATTTGCCCGTGCCGTTTCGCCCGATGATAGCCGCTTTATCGCCCTCGTCCAAACCGAACGTAATGAGCGTAAACAGCGGTTTTTCACGCCCTATTTTTGCCAAATTGTTTACCGAAAGAAGATTCATAGTCAAAAATTATAGCAGGTATCCTTTTTCTTTGCTACAATGAAAATATGGAACAAATCGATTGCGGCTAAAAATGGAGATTTTATACCTATTGTATTTTTTTTCACGAATTCCGAATTATAATAATAAAAATAGTGCAATTTTTTTCTGTAAGGAGCGTAGCTGATGAAAAAGAGCCTTAAACTTTCTGTTAAAATGGGAATCCTTGTGGGCATTTCCATAGTGCTTGCCGCAGTTGCTGTTGAAATGATGTGTTTATCCGAATTCCGCTCGCAATTCGAAGCAAACGTGGAAATGAACCTCCAGACTGTTCAGCGCGGTATTTTGAACAATCTAAATAACCGCAATATAATCCTTAGAAACGCCGTTGTCGCACTCTCTAGCCGCCCTGGATTTATCTCGACTGTGGAAAGCGGCGATGCAGGCGAAATCAGCAGGCTCGCAGAAGAAAAACGAAAGATTGTAGGAAACGACATCATCTTTGTAACCGACGCGGCGGGAAAAATAATCGCAGGCTATGGCGGCACATTTTCGCACGGACAAGACGCAAGCGATATGGCGTGTGTCAAAGACATCGTGAAAGAGGGAATGGACGAGGCAAAAACCTACGAAAGCAAAAAATCAATGATTGGCTACTCAATGCTTGCGGCTTCTGCCATAAAAGATTCGTCGGGGAAACTTTTGGGAGCACTCGTGGCAGGCTACGATTTATCCAAGCAAAGTTTCGTTGACCATATGAAAAACATCTACAACATTGAGATTTCAATTATCGAACCAACACAAGAGTTTCCAGCACGATAAAAGACGCAAACGGAAAATCGTGGGCTGGCTCAACTTTGACGAACCAAGCGGTCATTGACAAAGTGGAAAAAGAGGGCGAAACGTTCCAGACCGAAACTACCATTTTGGGAGTGCGCTATCTTAATATCTATTTTCCGCTGAAAACCGAGCTGGGCAAAATCACAGGTATGGTTTCTACATTCCGCAGCAAAAGCATTATCTCTGCCACGATTTTTAAGGTTGTCCGATTTGTTTCCACATTTACGCTGATTTTTGTTTTAGTCCTTTGTGTCGCCTCAGGTGCTATCATAGTGCGTCTTCTCCGCCCGCTCAAAGACGTAAAGCGCACTTTTGTAGACATCTGTTCTGGAGAGGCGGATTTGACGAAGCGAATCAACGTGAATGTTCACGACGAAATCGGAGATGTCGTTTCTGGGTTTAATGCGTTTGCCGACAAACTGCAGAAAATCATTTCGCATATGAAAGACAGCAAGGGAATGCTCGACACGGCTGGCGTGGATTTACAGCAAACTGCCCAAGATACCGCAAGCGCAGTTCACGAGATTTTGGCGAACATCACGAGCATTCACTCTCAGGTAGCAGAACAAAAACAGAGTGTGGAACAGACGGCTGGTTCTATCACAAAGATTTCCGACAACATTTTTGCGCTTAACAATATGGTGGAAAATCAGTCTTCGAGCGTTACCGAGGCAAGCGCGGCAGTGGAAGAGATGATTGGAAACATCACGAGCGTGAATCATTCTATGGAAAAAATGGCGGGGGCGTTCAACGATTTGCAGGAACATTCTCACCGCGGTTTTGATAAATTGGCGGTGGTGAACGAGAGAGTTCAGGAAATCGAAGAGCAGTCAAAGATGCTTGAGGAGGCGAACAGCGCGATTGCCTCTATTGCAAGCCAGCGAATCTTTTGGCGATGAATGCTGCGATTGAGGCAGCCCACGCAGGAGAGGCGGGAAAAGGCTTTGCTGTCGTTGCAGACGAAATCAGAAAATTGAGCGAAACGAGCAGCGTTCAGTCAAAGACGATTGGACAGCAGCTAAAGCAGATTAAGACCGCGATTGTGAATGTCGTTGATGCGTCAACCGAGTCCAGCAACGTGTTTTCTCAGGTGCAAAAAGAGCTTTCTGCCACAGACGAGCTTGTTACGCATATCCGCTTGGCAATGGAAGAGCAGAACGAGGGAAGCAAGCAGATTACAGAAGCCCTAAAGCTGATGAACGATTCCACAGTGGAAGTTTCGAGTGCGTCTTCTGAGATGAGTTCGGAAAGCGGAGTGATTAAAGGGGAAATGGAGCATTTGCAGAACGTTGCCACGGTGATGAAGCAAAGTATGGATGAAATGCAGGTGGGTGCGCACCAAATCAACGAAACAGGCTCTATGCTCACTGATGTTTCAAGCCGAGTTGCCCAGTCTATTGACAAGATGGGAAGCCAAATCGACCAGTTCACCGTGTAGTTGCTTTTTTGGGGGTGGAGGCTACACAAACAATGCGAAAATGTGCTATACTCCTTTTCAGATTCACTATAGTTTCATAAGGAGAAAGCGAAATGGCTAAACACAAATGGGACGTTTTATTGCGACCAAACACACTCACCCCCGACAACCAACTTGACTGCATTGCAGAGGTGCGAAATCCGCACACCACGCGGCTCAATGAGGACATTGCGGACAAAATCGTCAAGGAGCGAAGCGAGTTCCGCAAAGACACGATTTTGAATATCCTAAACCTGCGCGACCAAGCCGTAAAGGAGTTTATCGAAGACGGCGACAGTTTCCGAGACGGCTTGATTCAGCTCTCGCCCCGCGTGTCCGGCGTGTGGGAAAACGAAACTTCGCCGTTCGACCCGCAGGTTCACCGCCGCACTCTCGATATGACGATGACCGCTTCTCTTCGCGGAGCACTTGAAGAAGTCGGGGTGAACATCGTCGGAAAGAAGGACGCGACGAGCAAAATCAGCTCTGTTACAAACAGCGTTACAGGCTTGAAGGACAACAGCGCGCCGATTGGGGACGACATCATCATTGAGGGCGACAAAATCAAGATACAAGACGAATCGGACGAGGCTCAAGGCGTGTTCTTCGTGGACAACACAGGCAAAGAACACCGCGTTTCAAGAAAGCTCACGGACAATAAGCCGTCGCGCTTAACCGCCCGCGTTCCCTCCGATATTGCCGAGGGCGAATTGCAGCTTGTCATTCGCACGCGATACTCAGGCACGGCAACTCCGCTCAAGACGCTCCGCGAAATCCAATACGCATATCCGCTGAACGCAACAAAATAATTTTTAAGGGGCTTCGATACTGCTATCTAAGGTGTTTAGATAACGGTATCGAAGGCTCATCAATACCGCTATCGTCTTTCTTTCGATAACGGTATCGGCGAGCCTTATTTATTGTTCTGTTTTGCTCTTCAACTCTTCTGCCGTTTTCTGCCCAATATCGTATGCTTTGCGGCAATCCTTGGGGTATTGTTCCCTATGCCGTTTCTCTTTCGCCTCTGCTTCGAGGTCGCCGAAGAACACGGGCGAGCCGAGCACAAAGCCGTCCGCGTGCGAAACGCCATGCACGAGTTCAAATGCGCCGTCGCAAAAGCCGCATTCGCAGTAACTCCTGCAAAAGCGGACAAAATCGGGCAGGAAAAGACAGGACGGGCGCGGCGGTATCGGGTAGAATAGAGGCAACAATAACGGCACGGGGGAAAAGAAATGGAATGGCTGTCGAGCATTCGGCGCGCGATTGATTATATGGAAGCGCATCTTGAAGAGAATATCTCGGCTGTTGATGTTGCCTCTGAGGTGAATATGTCGTCTTTCTTTTTTCAGCGCGGCTTTTCGATTATGACGGGCTACACCGTCGCGGAATATCTGCGAAATCGCAGGCTGTATAAAGCGGCGGTTGATTTGGCGAACGGCGATGACAAGATAATTGATATTGCGTTTCGCTACTGCTACGAAACACCCGAAAGTTTTGCGAAGGCTTTTTCTCGCTTTCACGGTGCAGCGCCGAGCGAGGTGAGAAAGGGCGGGCGTATCAAAACATTTCTTCCCTTGGTTATTGAAATTTCTATTCACGGGGGTAATCTTATGGATTACAAGATTCAAACGCGGTCGGCTTTTAAGGTGATTGGCTTTGAAAGGATTTTTGAAAGCGACACGTCGTATCAAGAGATTCCAAAGTTCTGGAGAGAATACGCCGAGAAATATCTATCGAATATACTGCACGGCAAAGAGCCTACGACTGCGCAGGAAAAGGCGATTGCGGCGAACTGCGTCGGAGAATATGGAATCTGCATTGATGACCTTGCAGGCGGTGCGTTCCGCTATCTCATTGCGGGAATGTACACGGGCGGCGATGTGCCTGCGGGAATGACGGTCTACGAGATTCCTGCGGGCGATTGGGCGATTTTTGATTGCTACGGGGCGAACCCTAAGACGCTGCAGGAAACAAACACGAAAATCTATAAGGAGTGGCTTCCTGCAAATCCTGATTACGAGTTTTCAGGAAAAGCAAGCGTGGAATGGTACAGCAAAGGCGATATGACGGACGCAAATTATCACAGCGCAATCTGGATTCCGATTAAAAAGCGCGTTTAGACGGCAGAGCGCGGTTATTTGAGCGAGAGCAATTTGAGCCCTGCAATGCCGATGACAATCAGCGCGATGCAGGCGCATTGCACGAGCGAAAGGCGTTCGCGGAACAAAAAAATGCCGACGATTGAGGTGCCGATAATGCTGAGACCCGTCCACAGTGCGTATGCGATGCCGAGCGGGAGTTTTTTGAGTGCGAGCGACAAAAAGACCGCGCTTGCGATGTAACCGGTGAATGTAATTGCGCTGGGAATGATTTTGGTGAATCCGTCGGAAAATTTCATTGCGCACGCCCAAAGCACTTCGAGCGCACCCGCGACGGCAAGTAGAATCCATTGCATTTCTTTACCTCAAAAATCTTTATCTGCAAAGACCTAACGATAAAGAAAAGGCTTTTTCCTGCTACCCGGTGGCAACAGGAGCCGTTGTGTTGATTGCACATACTATAGCAAAGAGCGCGCCAAAAAGTCAACGCATTTTTCGGCGTGCTCGTGCAAAACCGTGCGGCGGCGAAAAATCTTGGCGAATTTTTTTTGCTATGCTAATATATTTGTATGGACAGAAGCAATTTTATGAGCGAAGAAGAATACGTCGCGCAAATGCACACCGGCGCACTCTTGAACCCTCGCATTGATTCAACGTTCAAGGCGTTGTTCACACAGCCCACCAAAGAATCGCGCGCTGCATTGCAGTCTTTTCTTGAAGCCGCAACCGAGCGAAGCATAGATTCCTTTGAGTTCGTTGCAAATGATGCGCCTGAAGAGTTCTTTGGTCAGCGACGGGTGAGCTATGACATTATGTGCGTCTTCACGGACGGAGAGGCGGCGAACATTGAAATGCAGGCGTTCAATCAGGAATATGATTACGGCAAGCGTGCGGAATATCAAGTTGCGCGGCTTGAAACGACTTATCTGAAGAAGGGCGACACGTGGGAAAAAGCTCCGAAAGTGTATCAAATAACGGTTTTGGATTTTGTCTACACAAAGCCGAGAGAGGATAACAAAGAGAGTTTTAAGCCTGTGAGCCGATATGCAATGCGCACAAAAGACGGCAGAGAGCTGACGAATGCGCTGAATGTTGTGTTTATTGAATTGCCGAAAGTCAAGAAACTTGAAGACAGCCTTGAAACGAATTCAAAACTGGAGAATTGGGCAATTTTCCTCAAAGACGCGGACAATCCGAATAAAACGGGATTGATACACCAACTTGCAAACAAGGAGGCAGGACTTATGAATGCGCAAATGTCATTGTCAAATATTAGTGCGAATCGAGATTTATGGATTGCACAGTACCGAAAAGAGCTTGCAGAACGGTTATTAAAGGGGAATTATTCCTATGTGGTCGCTACACATAATGACAGGAAGCATCCCCACTCACATATCATTTTTTGTGCCGCTGATAACGTCGAACACAAAAAATTCAACTCCTGCAAAAGAAGCTATTATTGTTGTTTGGCCAGGTTTTAGTATTGTAACTTGTCCATTATTCCCAATAGTCGCAACGCTCTCGTTGCTAGAACTATATTTGACAGCAATTGCATAGGGGTTATTGAGTGTTGGCAGATTCTTATCCTCGAAGATTGTATAGAAAAAAGTGGTTGCACTCCAAGATAATCCAGTTTCCTTTCGTAAATCAGGGATGATAAGAACATCTCCTGCTACTGTTCCATCAGAAGAACACACTTTACCATTAACTCCAACATACCCTCCCTCTGGTTGGCT
>CALBGU010000259.1 GCA_937893155.1 uncultured Treponema sp.
TAGAGATTCCGAAACAAGTTCGGAATGACAGACTTATAAATCAGCATACCTTTTGTAACACCTCCAGATTTTGTTTCACACTCTTTTTGTAGCTGTTGAAAACTATTCCGCATACCAGATTTCTGCCAAAAATTCGCGAAAAATATGTGCTATGTTTCTATTGACAATAACACATTTATGATTTATAGTCATTTTCATAAGGGCTTAACCTTCAATGTGAAAAGCCAAAAGGAGTGAGAAATGATAGTCGTCATCGATAATTACGATTCGTTTACCTATAATGTGGTGCAGTCATTGCAGCGTCTTTCTGGCGACAGGGTTGAAGTGTTGCGCTCGAAAGAATCTACCGTGCAAGAAATCGCCTCTCTTATGCCGACCAAGTTGGTGATAAGCCCGGGACCGGGAAACCCCGACAGCGCAGGCATAAGCCTTGAGGCAATCCGCTATTTTGCGGGGAAAATCCCGATTTTGGGCATCTGTTTGGGACATCAGGCGATTGCGCAGGCATTCGGTGCAAAAATCGTGCAGGCAAAGCACATTTGCCACGGCATTGTGCAGGAAATGACGCTGGACGGCAAGGGATTATTCCGTATCGTCGGCAAAAAAGGGACATTCACGCGCTACCATTCGCTTGCCGTGGAGGAATCGTCGCTTTCCCCCGATTTTGAAATCACGGCGCGCGCCCCAGACGGCGAAATTATGGGCATTCGGCACAAAACGCTTGAAATCGAGGGCGTTCAGTTCCACCCCGAAAGCATCGCGAGCGAAGGCGGCGACAATCTGTTCCGCGCCTTTTTGAATTATCGCCGCGAAGATGTGCCAATCCCTGCCTTTTTGAATCAGTTGCTTTCGGGCAAACCGCTTTCGAGGGAGCAGGCTGCGCTTTTTACCGAAAATCTCACCGAAGGGACGCTGGACGAGCGCGCGGCGGCGGCGGTGCTTACGGCGATTGCCGCGCTGGGAGAGCCGACGGCGGACGAAATGGCGGGGTGTGCCGAGGTGCTTTTGAAGAAAAAAACGCCGTTTCCGTATCACGACGCGGGGCTTGCCGAAATCGTGGGCACAGGCGGCGACGGCAAAGGCAGTTTCAACATTTCATCGCTTTCGTCTCTGATTGCGGTCAGTTGCGGTCAGCCAGTTGCGAAGCACGGAAATCGCGCGGTGTCGTCCAAGTCGGGCGCGGCGGATTTTTTTGAAAATATGGGCATTAAAATTACCGCACAGCCCGAAAAAACCGCGGATTTGCTCAAACGCACGGGGTTTGCGTTTTTGATGGCTCCTGTCTATCACCCGTCGTGGAGATTTGCAGGTCCTATCCGAAAAGTGCTCGGCATAAAAACGATTTTCAATGTTTTAGGTCCGCTCGTAAATCCTGCCAGCGCGGATTACGAAGTTTTGGGCGTGTATTCAAAAGATTTGATGGAAGATTACGCACACGCGGCAAAAAAACTCGGGGCAAAGCGCGTTATGGTGGTTCATTCCGATGACGGCTACGACGAAATTTCGCCCTGCGCACCAACGCACGTTTTTCAGATTGACGAAAAAGGCAGGGAAAACCGCTATGTTATCAATCCCGCCGATTTTGGCATTACGGACGCGAACGAGGACGAACTTGCCGGCGGCACGGGGGCGGACAATGCGCGTCTTGCCGAAGAAATCATCGCAGGGAAAGGCAGACGAACAATCCGCGCGGCAGTGGGCTTGAACACGGCAGCGGTGCTCTACCTTTCCGGCAAGGCAAGAACGCTCAAGGACGGCTATGCAATGGCGCTGGACGCGATTGACAGCGGCAGGGTAAAAGCAAAAATCGACGAAATCCGAAACATCTCGAACGAATAAATTGGGAAAAAAATGGCAGGCGATATTTTAGCAGAAATCGTAGAAAAGCGAAAAAAAGATATTGAAACACACGGCATTACATTCGGTTTTCCCGTTCCCAAAACACGAACGCGAAAAATCCATCAATTCGTTCCTGCGGGCAAGAAATGCACGATTTTGGAAATCAAACGCGCCTCGCCAAGCAAAGGCGACATCGCACCGAATCTTAATGCCGGGAAAACCGCACAGGAATACGCTCTGGCAGGTGCAGGCGCAATCAGTTGTTTAACCGAGACGAATTATTTTAAGGGCAATCTCGGCGACTTTATGCAGGCGGCAAACGCGCTCGACGCTCTTGAAAGCGAGGGGAAATCCGTTCCTGCCCTTTTGCGAAAAGATTTTTTGCTGAATGCGGACGAAGTTACGGTGTCTTTTCGCTCGGGTGCAGACGCGGTGCTTTTGATTGCGCGGATTTTGGACAAAGAAACGCTTTTGGCAATGGCGCAAAAATGTGCGGAGCTCAATATTTCAGCGCTCATCGAGGTGCGAAAAGACGAGGACTTGCAAAAATTGGCATTCGTGGCAAAACAGGTGCCAAGCGATTATATCGTGTGCGGCGTGAACGCTCGGGATTTGCGCGATTTTAGCATTGATTTGCTTTCGCCTGCAAAATTGCTGGGCAAAATCAAAAGAATCTTGGGCGAGCATGCGCGGGTCGTTTTTGAAAGCGGGATTCGCACACCGAATGCGGCTCATTTTGCGGGCAGTCTTGCCTTTTCGGCACTGCTTTTGGGGGAAGCGGCGGCGAAAAATCCAGCCGAAGCAAGCAATCTGGTGAGCGCATTTTGCGACGCACAATCCACCAAAAACGCAGAAAAATGGCTCTCGCTTTCTCAAAAAATGGCAGAAAAAAACGAACATCGTCCGCTCGTAAAAATCTGCGGCATTACCAATGAGGCAGACGCGCTCAAGGCGGCGCAACTCGGCGCGGATTTTTTGGGATTTGTGTTTGCAAGAAAAAGCCCGCGGGCAGTTACTGCGGACTGCGTGAAAAAAATTGCACAATCACTATCGGCTTCAGCTCTGAAAAACCGCGTCTTGCTCGTCGGAGTTGTGGTCGATACCGAAAGCGAAGAATCGCGCTCAGCCGTGCAGTTGGCGCAAAGCGGCGTTTTGGATTTTATCCAGTTGCACGCGGCGGAACATGCGGTTATCTCTGGCGATTTTAATGCAGATATTCCGCATTTTTGCGCGGTGAATATTTCGAGCGCGGACGACCTTAAAAAAATCGATTCGCTCAAAGAACTCGGCGAGCCACGCATTTTGATTGACGCACGAAACGGCTCACAAATCGGCGGCACAGGCACAATGATTTGTGCAGAGCTGGCACAAGAAGCGGCGAAAAAAAACAAGCTCTGGCTTGCCGGCGGAATCAGCGCGGAAAATGTGCGCGAAATCACGGCGGCATTGCACCCCGAATTGCTCGATGTGTCGTCCAGTTTGGAAGAAAGTCCCGGCAAGAAATCGCACGAAAAATTGGAAGCATTTTTTGCCTCACTTTCGCAATGAAAAATCAGCGGGTGTTACAGAATGTATGCTTGTAAAAATAATAACAGCAAGGGGAAAATATGATTGACAAAACAGCTTCGGTACATGGATTTTTTGACTCATTCGGCGGAAAATATGTCGCGGAGGTTCTGCGCCGTCCGCTCGACGAACTTGAAGAAGCATTCAACCAAGCGATTAGCGACCGCGCATTTTTAGCAGAACTCGCAGAAATCCAGCGCGACTACATCGGGCGCGAAACACCGCTTTTGTTCGCAAAAACGGCAACCGAAATCCTCGGCGGCGCACAGATTTATATCAAACTCGAAGGTTTGGCAAACACGGGCGCGCACAAAATCAACAACGCAATCGGTCAGTGTCTGCTTGCAAAGCGCATGGGCAAAAAGCGCATCATTGCCGAAACAGGCGCAGGACAGCACGGAGTTGCAACCGCGGCGGCATGCGCAAAGCTCGCTCTTGACTGCACGGTGTATATGGGCGAAGTGGACGTGCGGCGGCAGCAGCCAAACGTGGCGGCAATGGAACTCTACGGCGCGAAAGTCCACGCGGTTACCAGCGGAAGCCGCACGCTCAAAGACGCGGTGAACGAAGCTATGCGCGATTGGGCGGCAGACCCAGACGGCACGCATTATGTTTTGGGCAGTGCGCTCGGTCCCGCTCCGTTCCCCGACATCGTGCGCTATTTTCAGAGCGTCATCGGGCGCGAAGTGGAAAAACAGGCGGCGGAGCGCGGTCTTGACGTGGCGGCACTGATTGCGTGCGTGGGAGGCGGCTCAAATTCCATCGGATTTTTTGCACCGTTCATCAATCAAGAAAATCCCCGTCTTATCGGCGTGGAAGCGGGCGGAATCGGACCAAACGCAGGCGAAAATGCGTGCAGAATGACAGGCAACGCCAGCCGCGACGGGATTTTGCAGGGCTACAAATCGCGCTTTTTGCTCGACGACGACGGACAGGCATTGCCCACGCGCTCAATTTCGGCGGGTCTTGACTATTGCGGCATTGGACCGCAACTCGCGGCGTTGGGAAAATCAGGGCGCATCGAGTTTTCAAGCGCATTGGACAGCGAAGCGCTCGAAGCGGTCAAGTTTTTTGCGAAAAACGAGGGCGTTCTCTTCGCGCTTGAGTCCGCACACGCAGGCGCAGAAGCCATAAAACTCGCGCCGACATTGCCCAAAAACAAAGCAATCATCGTGAATATGAGCGGGCGCGGCGACAAAGATGTGTTCATTACATCTCCCGTCTTCCGCCCAAAAGAATGGCTGAACTTCCTTCACGCCGAAATCGAGCGCTTGG
>CALBGU010000260.1 GCA_937893155.1 uncultured Treponema sp.
TCGTCGATTACATTGCAATCCTCGTCTTGTTCACCACGCTCACGCACCTCATCGCCAGACGGCTTCTCTAGCGATATTTTTTCTCTGGGTGTTGCGCGTAGAAAGCATTTTTGTCGGCATACATCAACTCATCGGCAATACGAAGCGCGGAACGAATATTGCGGCTGTCCGCTTCCACGCACCCGCCGAGCGAAAACGACACGCGATTTTCGGAAACCGTGCGGATTTTCGAGATATACGCCGCGATTTCCGCCTCCGTTGCGCCGTCAATGATAATCGTGAACTCATCGCCGCCCGCGCGGAACACCGCGCTTACAGGGAACACCTCCAGCAGCACCTTCGCCGCCGTGCGCAAAATCGAATCGCCTGCGACGTGCCCCTTTTCGTCATTCACCACCTTCAGCCCGTTCAAATCCGCAAAAATCACGCCGACGCTCTTTCCTTCCTTTGCGCCCGCCACAAGACGGTCCACAACGTAGTTCATTTCGTTGCGGTTCATCACCCCCGTGAGCATATCTTTGGAACTCAACACCTTGAGCCGCTCCATCAGCAGATGATTTCCCAACTCCGAGCCTAAAACAAACGTCGTCAGCTCAAGCGTTTCTTTGATTTTGAACGAATCTTTTGCATCAAAATTCGTCGCCCAAATGTAGCCCAAAACCTCATCGTGCGATTTCAGCGGAAAAAGCACAATCCGCTGAACATCGGCGCTTTTGAGCGATTCATACCAAATATGATTGCGCTCTTTCACCACTTCCATTTCCTGCTCGTTCTTGATAACCAAGCAGTTACTGCCCGCAATCGTGTCTATCCACGATTCCGCCATAGCATAAAAATCGCATTTCGCCATCGTTTCGGCAATCGGACGGTGGGACGAGCCTTTTGCGCACGAATCTGAAAGGATTTCGCATTTTCGCTCCGACTTGTTCAGCAACAAAATGCAGCAATATTCGGCGTGGCAAAGCGAACGCACATCTTCGATAATTTCGTGCATCGTCGCCTTAAAATCGTTTGTGCCGCTCAGTTTTACGCACGTTTCGAGCACCCCCGCCGCCACCGACTCGGAAATATTGGCAATGCGCTTGCTGTTCGGCTCGTAATTGATTTCCATAATATAAATGCAATAGCAAAGATTATCTTCCTCATACGAAAGCGGCAGATACGTCATATTGAACCACCCCGGCAATCGCTCAGGGTGCGCATACGCGTGCAGACACTTTTTTTGCACCGCCGCGCCATAGCAAAATGCCTCAAAATTGAGGTCGCGCGTGAGGTATTTTGTGTATTCGCTACCGGGAATAAATGTGTGGCATTTCATATCTGCCCCGATTACAGGGTCTTCTATCGACAATCGGTATTTGCTGTTGCCAGCGACAATACAGAGTTTGCCGTATCGTCCGCCGTCTAATTTTTCCACAGACATCACACACGCCATAGAATCGATAGAATCAACTACATTCTGAAAATCCATTTCCACACCCGTTTTTTTGATTAATTCTATTTATTATAACACATTTTTTCTCTTAACAATCATTCAAATTGTGCCTTATATTTCCGCCCCCAATCCTGCATTGATTGCAATATCGGCGCGAGCGTTTCGCCGAGCGGCGAGAGCGAATATTCGACTATCATCGGCGGAAACATCTTTATTTCTTTTCTGATGATAAGCCCGTCGGCTTCCATCGACTTGAGGCTTTCGGTCAGCACTTTTTGGCTAATGCCCTCAAGGCTCGCTTTTAGCTCGTTGAACCGCCATGGACGCACGAGCAAATTGCGCACGATTAACAGTTTCCATTTACTGCTCAACAGCGTGAGTGTTGTCGCGACAGGACATTCAGGCAAATTTTCTTTCTTTATCATATTTTTATTCTAACAGCCGAGGGCTGTTTTGTCGACAGGTACAGCCTGATTTTATGACCTCTCCGCTTCTTGAAAAAACACTTTGCGGCCGCCCGCCGCGTGAGGTACAACCTTGCAATGCTCGACAGCCACACGCTCAAAAAGGGCGCGGATTTTTCCGCACTGCCTGAAACCTACATCATTTTCATCACGGAGAATGATTATTACGGATGTTCGCAATCCGCAAAAAAGTTTCAAAATATTTTCTGATTTTTCCCCCACAAACCGCAAAATCTGTGTTATACTACCTTCATGCAACAGCGAATCGGGAGCAAAAGCGGCTCTTACGGCGAAAAAAGTGCAAAAAATCTCACAAAACCACTTGACACGATGGCAACCGCTCCCATAATTACTTCGGACTTCGGACTTCGGACTTCGGACTTCGGA
>CALBGU010000261.1 GCA_937893155.1 uncultured Treponema sp.
GTACACCTGATGGACCATGCTTTTCCCTCCCTGGAAAGAATTCATGCTTGCGGCCCGGCTCGGATCGTGTTATCATCCCGATCGGCAGGCAGCGTCCGCAAAATTGCCTGAAATTAGAAGAATAATAATATTTTACTTCATCGTATGAAAAAATTCAATCTAATCTTTATGCAATATCACACGGGTGTCTCCCGGCAGTCCAAAAAACCTTGTGACAATTTGAAAACTTTTGAAGAAAACTATTTTTGCAGATTTACATTTCAAGGTATTCTATGGTACAATAAAGTAGCTACGATTCTGCCATGTCCGCCCGCTTCCGCGTGGACATGTCTATGAAAAGGAGGAAATAACATTGGCTAGAAAACTCAAGACAATGGATGGCAACAACGCCGCGGCCCATGTGGCATATGCTTTTACCGACGTTGCCGCCATCTACCCCATTACGCCCTCGTCCGTCATGGCCGAGCATGTGGATGAGTGGACCGCCCAGAACCGCAAGAATCTGTTCGGTCAGACCGTCAAGGTGGCTGAGATGCAGTCCGAGGGCGGCGCCGCCGGCGCAGTCCACGGCTCTCTGATCGCCGGCGCGCTGACCACCACCTTCACCGCCTCCCAGGGCCTCCTGCTGATGATCCCCAACATGTATAAGATCGCCGCTGAGAACCTGCCCTGCGTGATGCATGTATCCGCCCGGGCCCTGGCCACCCACGCTCTGTCCATCTTCGGCGATCACTCGGATGTCATGGCATGCAGGCAGACAGGATTTGCGCAGCTTGCCTCATCGAGCGTACAGGAGTGCATGGACATGGCCGCGGTCGCACATCTCTCTGCTATAAAGAGCAGAGTACCTTTCATGCATTTCTTTGACGGATTCCGGACCAGCCACGAGCTTCAGAAGATAGACGTTTTGGAGTATGGTGAGCTGAGGAAAATGATCGACATGGACGCTGTACGCCGTTTCAGGGCAAATGCCCTTAACAGCGAGCATCCCATCATGCGATCGACTGTGATCAACCCCGATATCGCGTTCCAGCTGAGGGAAGCGGTCAATCCATACTATGAAGCTGTGCCGGAGATAGTTGAAGGTTATATGGCACAGATGAGCAAACTCACCGGAAGAACCTATAACATATTTAACTATTTTTTAACCTAGCTCCAACTTTGACACACAAATTACAAAACGGACTCGCCGCCGAATTATTGCGTAGGGTATAGGGGGCTGGCAGTACCTTTTTAACCAGATTCAGAATATCGCTGGGAGTGTAAGTCTGTAAGACGATTATGACTTGTAAACAAAGATTCCTTATGAAATAAAAAAATCTGTATAGTATTTTTGATTTTTCAAACCATATAGATTTTTTTATTTCATTGTATACTTTTGTTAAACATATATAATCGACTTACGGACTTACGCTTTATAAATAACAATATATAAGAAAGAAAAACATTAAAATTTTAGTGATTTTTTTTACACTTTGAAAAATTAAAAAAAATGAAAAAAAATAAAAATGCCGCTATACATTTCAAAAATTTTTAAATTTTTGAAAAATTGAGAAAAAAAGATTTTCCAACTTTTTGCGGGCGTTGCCGTAAGAGAAAAACGACTTACACCTGCAACGTCAGGCAGCCTTAAAGTGCTGTTCAGAAAATAAATAATCGTAAATGATATTCTCCAGCACCTGCGGAACGTCAGCTGATAATTCACTGGCAGGGGACTTTATCTGCACCTCGTAATTCTTGCCCTTGTATGCAAACCAAAGCCCGTTCTGATTTATGCACAAATCGCCTTCTACCAGTCGCCTGTCAAAGTTCATTATTTTGATTTTCAAACCCTTAAAGCTGATACATCCGTCTTTGTTTACAGTTCGCTTTTCTTTTACGCACAAAAGATTCTGTAAGTTGATTTCTTTATCCAGCGTCCTGAAAACAGAAACGTTTTCTTTGTTCTTAGCAAAATGTTCAAAGTAATATCCGCAGAATTCATGTTCCATGAAAGGATTTGCATCTTCCATCGTTTTTATACCGCGCTTCTTAAATTCGTTTACAAGGCGGCCTTGAAGAGTTTCCCAACCACGTTCAATTTTACCTTTTGCCTGCGGGCTGTTGGCTAAATGTAAGTCAACGTTTAATTCTTCGTTCATCAACTCCCAAAGAGCTTTCTTTTTCTCAGTGCCTGCAAGTTGATCCGCAATGGACAGATTATTTTGTTCCTTGTAGTTATTGTGGAATACAGGGCTTTTATCAGAATAATCTTCAAGTTCAACGCCGTATTTAGTCAAAACCTGCCTACGGCACTCGATATAGCCATAGCGACATTCAAATTCAGTCATGTATAAAGCCAAAAAAGTAGAACGTGAATCGTCCATAGCCCCGTGAAGTGTATAATAGCGCGTATCTCCAGCCCACAAAAACCACTGGTAGGGCGTTGCATCCCATTGGATAAGCTCTCCAAAGTTTTTCCGTCGGAAGCTGATTCTCTTGACTGGTTCACGCTTTGTTTTTCTTTTTTCAGGTGATTCAATTCCGGCGGCTGTCAAAAGATTATAAACAGTCTTGTATGAAACCTTGATGTTATAATCTTCTTCAAGCTCATCTCGCCAGTATTTGAAATTGATTGGATTGTCGTCTGAATTTTCAATCAGATATTGCTCCACGATAAACTTTTTCGTTTCAGTAGACAATTTAGAGTGATTGCTTTTTCTTCCGCTAAGGCCATGGGTGAACATTCTGTCACCGATTTCGTTGTACTTTTTGCGTAGGTGACAGAATTGTTCAGGTGTGTAATTGCAAGCTTTTGCAGCTACTTTGTTAGATAGCCGCCCCGATTCCACAAGTTTGTAAAATCGTTTAAAATCTTCTTCTGGACATTTCATAGTCGGTTGAAACTCCTATAGCAAAAACGACTATCAGCGTTTTGCTGAAGACCTTCCACCCACCTGTTAAATCATGGAAATTATAGCATTTAAAATATTTAATCCGCAATATTTATTTTAAAATCTCTTGACATCCCATTCTGATACAGTTCCAAATAACGCGACAACTCGCCCGCATCAATGCCCGCCGTATCTTTTAGCCTGCGAATCTGCGTTTTCACCGACGCCAATTTCTTATCAAGCGAAATATAAAATTTTGAATCTTTTGCAAAATTAATTTTTCGCAATTTTCCGCTGATTTCACCAGACAGACCTTCACCATACGACAACAATTCTCTTTCTTTGGACATAAAAGTTCTCCTCAAAAATGTATGCAAAGAAATGACAGCAATTCTTTGCAAGAATACACGCGCATTTAGGCAAAGAAACGACGCCGTTTCTTATAAAGAAATGTACCCATTTCTAGGTAAGAAATGACATCGTTTCCTTACAAGGAATGACACCCATTTCTTACAAAGAGTAGCACCCGTTTCTTTGCCTAAAATGTCTTTACTGATATATAGGGAACTAAAATGCAAAAAATACCGTTTTTTCACCGATTTTTTTTATTTTTGGACGGTGATTTATTAAAAGGTATGCTGATGTTATAAATCTGCCATTCCGAACACGTTTTCAGCATCTCATTCTATGACAAAAAGGCAAGCATATTTTCCGTAACACTGCAAAAAAAACAAGCACTCAGAATGATAAAAAAAGAAGAGTATTTGAAAAGATGTTTGTAAAACAGCCGTACTTTGTTTTATCTATTTGAAAATGGTGCAAAAGGACTATATAAAGGAAGAAAATTAAAAAAAGTGAAAAATAAGCGATAAAAAGACAGATTAAGAGGGAATATCAGCATACATTTCTTTGGCGAGGGCAAGTATCATTTTGCGGTCGTGCGCGCCTAAATGCGCATAGTAATGATAGAGCAGATTTATGTCGGCAGTGGGTGTGCGTGCGTCTTCGCCCGTGATGAGCCATTCTACAGACACGCCGAGCACCTTTGCGAGCCGCACCGCCACGTCCGCCGCAGGCATACATCCCCGCGCGCCAACGTAGGTATCAAGCGAATACTTTGAAATTCCCGCTTTGTCTGCAACTTCTTTGTCTAATAATCCCAAAAAATCAATCTGCTCCCGAAGCCGTGTCTTAAAATCCATAGAGATACAATACTACTTTATTACTATTGTTTTGCTTGAAAATTCGACTATAGTATATTATAATCTAAATAAATAAGACTATAGTCTGATTCTACGAGGAGAATTTCGTGCTATGGAAAATATTTTATTTTGCGTTTCATTACTTTTTCTTGTCGCAGCTCTAGCAAGTTATATTTTTGCTTTTTTATACAAAAATATAAAAATCCATACAAAGAAACACTGCTTTTTCTATACAGGCTTATTCTTATTTTTTGCAGATATAAGTATTCTTAATATTCTTTTTCCTTCTACTGCCATAGCAATTCTCTATTCTATTATAGTAGCGGCACAAATGACTATCTTAAGTGCTCCGTATGATTGTTTGCTTCATCAGGCTTTAGATATTGGGAACACTATAACTTATCTTTTTATAATTCTTGCAGTAGCAACTCCTTTAGCATGGGGAAGTCTTGTAGTTGCGTTGTTCCCTAATATAACACGTTTCTTCCGTTTTTGGATTTTTCACTGTTTTAGGAACGTATATTTATTTTCCGCTCTAAATGAAAATTCTCTTATGCTCGCAGAAGACCTATTCAAAAAGAATCCGCAAAGTCTTTTTATATTTTGCAGTTCACGCAAGAAAGAAGCTCTTGATTTTTCAGAACGAGCATATCTCCATGGTTTTCTTTTATATGAAAGGTCTATTGAAAATTTTATACGAAGCAAAAGGTGCAAAAAGAAGTGGTCATACTTTTTTATCTCCGAAAATCAAGATGAGAATCTTGAATATACAAAAGTTGTAGCAGAAAAATCCCAAGTAGATTCAAATTCGATTTTTTATCTTTTCTCTGAACATGAAGAAGCTCCGCTCGTTCTTGCCTCTCTTGAAAAAAAAGGCTTTCCTGTTATCCTTGTAAACAGAAATCGTTTCATTGCAGAAACATTAGTTTTTGAACACCCTCTTTTTGATGTCATCAATAATAATGAAATATCGGTCCTTTTAATCGGTGCAGGGAAAATCGGAAAAGAAATCTTAAAAACTATTTCGTGGAGCGGACAGTTTGGTGAAGATTACAAACTTAATATAACTGTGCTCGATAAAAATGCAGATATTATCGAAAAGAAATTTGCTCTTGAATGTCTTGAATTTTTAGAAAATGATTACGGAACGAAAGTTTCTATATCGTTCATAAAAACTGATATAGAAACTTCTGAACTTCAAAATCATCTCGACACTCATTGTGCAAATACAAACTACATTTGTGTTTGTTTAGGAAATGACGCACTTAATATCAAAACAGCGTTGTATCTTCGCGCATATTATATGCGAAAAAATGTAAGAAACAGTAGGAAACCGTTTATTGCAGTCGAAGTAAAAAACTCGTTAAAAAATTCCCTTGTTTCTCACTTTACAGTTCCTAATTCCAAAGGAAGCGGAAATTATAATCTCGTTCCTTTTGCAGCAAATTCTTCTGTATATTCTACAGCGTTGCTGGAATCTCCAATTTCCGCTATGGCAATGAACGCACATTATATTTATGAATTGCAAAGGCTGAACGGAAAGACGACAGAAGAAGAAGCGAGAAAAAGTTTTTATCTTAATGAAGTAAGTGTTCGCTCTACAAGAGCAAATGTAATTCATATAAAAACAAAGTTGTTTCTTTTGGGCTATGAAGCAAAGCCAAGAAATGAGTGCAATGAATATGAAAAACAAGAATCTCCGAAACTTGTTGCAGAATTAGAAGCAAGACTAAAAGAACCAGAAACGCTCCTTAGACTAGCAAGAATAGAACACGATAGATGGAATGCGTATATGAGGGCAGAAGGCTGGTGCAAAGCAACAAAAACGCAACAGGAAGAAGCAGGAAGCCGCAGAAATGACAGAGCAAAACTGCATGCGTGTATATGCTCTTGGGACGAATTGGATACTGTTGATGTCGGCATAAAGAAATCTGACGAAACCTTTATTCAAGAACTCGCCGCAACCGCAGGATTAAAGCAAGCGGTACAGAATATGACGCATTTGGATTATGTTCTCATAAAATACAACGAGAGGGCGTAATCTATGAAAAATAATTTCAAGTATTTTGCGTTTATCAGTTACAGCCGCAAAAATGAAAAGGAAGCAATATGGCTTCAAAAGAAACTCGAATCGTATAGATTGCCCGCGGTGCTTCAAAAACAATACGAAGGACTGCCTAAAAAACTGCATATTTTTCGAGATAAAACAGATATTTGTGCAGGTGATACGGTAGAAAATGCACTTTCACGGGAATTGCAAGATTCTAAAAATCTGATAGTGCTTTGTTCTCCTGATTCAGCAAAATCAGAGTATGTGAATTATGAAATACAAAGTTTCTTATCACTTGGCAGAAGCACAGAGAATATTTTTCCGCTTATTATAGCAGGTTCTCCAAGTGCAGAGAGCGAACAGTGTTGTTTTTCGCCCCAATTGAAAAATCTGAATCTCAATGCAGCCGACGTTATTGCCGACGGAAAGAAAAACGCTTTTGTCAGATTACTCGCAAGCTTGCTTGGAATAAAATACGACGACTTAAAACGGCGAGAGCATATCCGTACAGTTCGCAGAAATGCAGTTTCTATTTCGGCAGCGACTGTTTTTGCCGTGTTTTTATACGCATTGATTTGGTATATTACTCCGCATACCCGATATTACGGAGATTATATCACTCGCTGGGGAATCCCAGAGGGAATTGAGGAAACACGGCTTTCTTCTGATGATATAAAACATCTTCCAGAGCATTATAGAATTGTATATAAATGCGGTCGTCCTATAAGATTGGTTCACGAAAATTCTCATCTCGTTCCTATTCCAGAAACGACAGAATATGAACATCAAAACCGTCCTCAGCAAGCAGAATTTTATTACAAATATTCTTTTTCGCCGTTTATAGATATAAAAAATTGGCAACTTGAAAGAGTCGTATGTATCATAAATCCCAATCGTAGTGATTCGCTTCATAGTCATACTATGCAAATTGTTTACGAAAACGGCGAAACTGAAAACACTGTATTTGCGTCTTTCTATTATGGCGCAGATACGCAAATACCAAAAACACTTTCTAATGATATTTTGTCATCGCAGAATATCTATTACTCTGATTATGAAAATCTTTTGGAAAGTATTCTTTATGACAATGCAGAAAGTTCTCCAGAATATAAAATGCTGTTTGATAATAGCAACATTTGCAAGCACAAGATTATATACGACGAGAACTCTGGTTTCGATATTGAAACCATATTCTATAGCCAAAACAAGCAAATTACTGCTGATAAAAATGGAATATATGGTTATAAGCGTAGTTATACGAGTAATGGATTATTGGAAAAAGAATCATATCTATATGAAAATGTGCTTATGGATTCTTCCGCTGTATCGTATAAAAAACCAAGTTATTCTGATTTCAAATTAACAGCCGTTGAATTTTTCTCAGAAACGCTTGCAAGCAATGTATCTAAATCTGAACCTGTTCTCAATAAAAGCAGGAATTTTGCAACTGAAAAGATTTCTGTTACAGTATCAGATGACAAAATTATACAAGAATTATCTTGGTTCGACGAGAAAAATAAACCAGCATTTAACAAATTACTAGGTTCTTCAAATGATATTGCTGTTTATAATGCAGCAGGAGATTTAATTGAGATAACTTCGACATACGAGAATGGCATAATGTTTCATAAAATCAGTTATGATAATAAAAATCATTCTCAAAAGTGGGAAACGTACGAGAAGAACAATTTTTATTCTATTCAGATTATGTTCTATGATTCTGAAAATAGATTAGTAAAATGCGAATTTTATGACAAAAACGGCTCTCTTTTACAAACAATATCCAAAGAATACTCCAGCGAAAAAGGCGAAACAATAGAAAAATTGTATTTTGATAAAAGCAAAAAAACTCAAATTGAAAAATATGACATTTACGGACGCCATATTGCTACAGAAATCTTTTCTTACAATGAAAACATTTCTGTAGCAGCAAAAATTCTTTATAACGGGCTGAATAAAAGCATAATATATTATGAAAATGATGTTCCGTTTAGTCCAAACAATAAAGGATTTGCAAGAGCAGATTTTACGTATGACAGCAGAGGCTTATTGCAGAGTGTGGCTTTTAAAAATGAAAATGGAGAAAATTCTGTACACGCCGTTTTGCAATTCAGCAAATATATTGCTTTGTATACGCCAAGTGGATTACTGCGGCATGAGGAATTCCAAGACACAAATGGAAATCTTGTAAAGCCGTCTCATCTGAAATATGCTAGTTTTGAAGCCGAAACTGATTTTGACGATAAATTTCTTTTGCACGGTAAATATATTTTGCCGAACGGAAATACTTCATCAAAGCACAATGTTGCATATTTTAAAGGTCATAAAGAAAATAATAAAACTTTTGTCGTTTATTACGATATTTCAGATAAACCTTTATATCACTATGTATATAACTCTGATGGAATAAGAGAATATGTAGGTTTATACAGCTACAAAGAAAACGGCGATTTCATAGTATCAACAAACTCTATGGACAAAAAAATTATTTCCTCAGAGTATAAAGACAAAAACGGAAAAAATAAAAATCGTCCTGAAAAAGATTATTCCGTTTTCAAAAATACATATCTTGAAAACGGAGAAAAATATACAGATGTCATTGATGAAAATGGAACTCTGAAAAATCGTACTTTTTATGACAAAGATGGAATAAAAATAAAAACTATTGTATACAACAAAGACGGCAGTTATATAGAACTTATTGGAAATAAAACTTTCTCATACGATTCATCTGGAAACTTAATTTCTCAAACTGAACAAAAAATATTTGAAGATGGCTCTTATTCCGTTTATTTTACAGAGCATAAATACAATGATTCTTTTCATTCTATTCTTAATTTTACAAAAGAAAACAAATTAAAAAATAATTCTGACGGCTGGGCAAGAAAAATTGAATTCCTTGAAAACGGAATAAAGAGGACAAAATACTTAGACGCTGATAATAATCTGCTTTTCTATAAATCCGAAATGGTAGTGAAAATCTTAGACGTAGAGCAAGGCTCAATCGCGAAAAACGAGGGAGTACAAAAAGGCGATATTGTGCTTTGCTTGGACGCGTTTGATTATTTTGCAAACGGGAGCGAAAGTGATTTTAAGAAAAACAGCAATCATGAACTAAAGAAAGTTGTAATTTACAATCCCACCTCGAAAAAGATTATAAAAAGTCAATATACCGATTCTTTCGGAATTTCGTTTAATTATTCATATTCTGATGAAAATGCAATCTCAGAAATGAAATCAATCTATGACAACTGGATAAAAACAAATCCAGAAAACTAAAGGAGTAACCGTATGAACAAGATTTTCGCTATTGGTTTCGCTTTGTTCGCAATCTGCTTTTCTGTTTTCGCGCAGGGAACGCGGAAATTCGCTCTTGAAACGCCTGCCTCTCAGAAAAAGCAATCTGTTAGAGAGATTGTTGTACAAGAATCCCCCAGTGGTTCTATACAGTACTTAAAGTACAGTTTAGACGGAAAGCATATTTTTGCAACAGATGATGATGCGGCATACATGTATGAAACAGAAAGTGGCGTCTTTTTGAAAAAAATCAAAAAACAGTCAAAGTCGCACAGAAATGCAGATTGTTATCCTGATGCAAGTGCTATTGCCTATATAGATAAAAGCAATCAGCCAGCTGTCTATAATATGAATACGGCAAAAACAACAATTCTAAGTTCTGCAATTGACGCAAAGTATAATGATATTTATATCACGGTGTCCCCAGATGGAAATTATATTGCAGTAGGAGAAGAGAGTGGAAAGTTGCATATTTATAATGCAAAAACATTGAAAAAAAATTATCTTATTGATTTAAAAGATAAAGGAGTTAGTCTGCCGTCAGAATTTACTTTTACACCAGATTCAAAAAAAATTGCAATGATTGCATCAGGAAATGATACACAAAGCAGAGTTGTTGCTATAGATTTGCAAGGTAATATTTTAGGCTCTATAGAGACAGGAGCTTATTCTTCAAACCTTACTTTCAGTCCAAATGGAAATTATTTTGCAGTAGAAACAAAAGATAGTATTGTTATATATGATTTTACTTATAAAACAATAAAATCTAAAATATATGTTTCAAACGCTATTGGTGATTTGAAATTTTCGCCTGATAATAAATTTTTATTTACTGTATATGGTTTATCTCTGCATAAATTTTCGCTATCAGGTCAGTTAGTATCAGATATTGAAACTTCAAGCATAAGATTATTTTGCTTTAATCCATATAATACAGATGAAATCACAATCGCTTTTTCAAGCAGTATTTGTATTTATAACTTTGATGGACAAATAAGAGGCAAAATAGAAGGAGCCGGGCAAGCCAGCGATACAATTTTTACACCAAAAACAGATATAATTTATCAAGTAGCAGGGGACTATTGGTATTCTATAGACAAAACGTTTATCCCTAACATTATTCACATACAAGACGTAGGTTATAGAAAATCAACAACTAATAGGGGTGTTTTGTTTTCTAAAGCTGAAGGTGATGAAAATAGCAAGAGATATTCTCTCTATTTTCATTCATTTTCTGACAATTCTGTAAAAAAATTATCTAATTTTGTATTTGAAAAAGAACCTTATATTTTTGAAAATTCAGATGATACTTTTTTCGCAATACATATTGATAAAAAAGTTTTTATCTACGATACAAAAAAAACAGAGAAGTTTTCTTCGTATACTACAGCCGACTCATTTTATGTTTATGAAAAAATAAGTCCATCGCATAAATTTATTGTATTAGAAAATTTTGGTGGAAATTCATCATATATTTATAACATAAAAACTGGAAAAGTATTTGAAACCAAAAGCAACTACATAGTTTTCTCTGCAGATGATAAGTATTGTGCTATGAGTGATAGAGAAAACTATTCTGGTATTTTAGTGTACGACACCATTTCATGGAATATTATAAAACGATTTGGAGGTGTAAGTTTTTCAGCTTTTTCAAACTCTGGAAAATATTTTTTAACATCAGGTCATGCAGGAGATGCATATTTATATAATTTTAATACAGAAAAACTTATAAAAAAAATTGAAACTGAAAGTATTAGCGACCTGTGTTTTAGTTCTGATGATAAGAGAATTCTTGTTACAACATTCGGACGTATCCTAAAAAATTTTTCTATTGCTACAGGTGAATTACTTAGTAGTACCATTGTAAACGAAAACGGTGACTGGCTCACGTACACGCCAGAGGGATATTTCAACGGGTCGGAAAGCGGAATCAAGAACTTTGTGCATGTCGTTAATGGAATGGAAGTTACGGGACTTGACCAGCTCGCCGATGTGTACTATCGCCCTGATTTAGTTGCGGCAAAACTGCGAGGAGAAGATATTTCGGCGCAGGACGGCTTTGTGCCGCTCAACAGCGTTATTGCCACAGGTGATGCGCCTGTCGTGCAGTTCACCAACACGCCTGCGAGTACGAAAAACCAAGATGTTACCGTCAATTTCAGTGTGCAAGACGCGGGTGGCGGTATCGGCGCGGTGTATGTGTCGCTGAACGGCAAGGTCATTCAAGTGCAATCTGGCACGCGAAAGTTCACGCTTGAAGGCTCAAACAGTGCTACACCGCAGACCCATACAGGCGGGAAAACGGTGCAGTTTTCGCACACGGTGTCGCTGTCGGCGGGAGAGAATATCATCGAAGCGTATGCGACGAACGAAGCGGGCGTTATCGAGAGCCGACACGCGCAAACGCGGATTATGTGGCAGGGCGAGACCGCAAAGCCGAATCTGTATGTTCTGGCGGTCGGCGTGAATAAATACCGCGACCGCTCGCTGTGGCTCAATTACTCAGTGCCCGACGCGCAGTCGGTTCTTGCAAATTTCGGCGGACTGAAAACGTCGCTCTATCAGAATATCTACACGAGCGAACTGCTCGACGGCGATGTTACGAGGGAGAATATCGCGGCAAAATTTGCCGAGTTGTCGCCGCGCGTGAAGAGCGACGATGTGTTTATTTTCTATGTTGCAGGACACGGTACGGCGAAAAACGGCGATTATTATTTTATTCCGTCCAATTTCCGCTACACCGACGCAAGCGCAGTTCTTGCGCAGGGGATTTCCAAGACTGATATTCTGCAATTTATGTCGAACATCAAGGCGGGAAAAACAGTGATTTTGCTGGATACGTGCAATTCTGGCGCGTTCTTGAATGATAGCGGCACACGCGGCTTTGAGGAGAAAACCGCGATGGAACGCCTTGTGCGCGCCACGGGGCAAGCGGTGCTGATGGCTTCAAGCGACACGCAGAGCGCAATGGAGGGCTACGAGGGGCACGGTGTGTTCACTTACGTTTTGTTGCAAGCACTTTCAGGCAAGGCAGACGCAAACCGCGACGGTTACACGACGCTTGGAGAACTTGCCTCCTATGTTGAAGAGCAGGTGTCGGAGTTGTCATTCCAAAAATGGGGATATGAGCAAGTGCCGATGAAAGAACTTCGCAAGCAGGATTTCCCGCTCGTCGGGAAATAAAAGCACGGCTGTTCGTATATGCAAAAACGCGCCCATTTTGTATAAAATATCATACCGCATTGTAGAAAGGTATGCTATAATATAAAATGAGCGTGTTGCAAAAGAAAAACTGATTTTATAAAACTGTCATTCCGAACTTGTTTCGGAATCTCTTTTTAATAGCGAAAATACACATTGAACGAGATGCTAAAACGAGTTCAGTATGACACTTTTTCTATAAGCATATTCTTTTATTGCAGAGCCAAAGGAGTGAAATGAATTGATGAAACAGATTTTGTGCGGTTTGATTTTGTTTTTCGCTTTGTTTTCGCTCAATGCGACGGGATATCTTCACGATGAGGACGGCAGGCTTAACACAGGCGAGTTTGAGTTTTTAGGCACAACAGAAGATTTTGATTCATTTCTCTTTTTCCTGCAGTTTAAAGAATATGTAAAGGGAGAACTTGCAAAAAATACGCCTGCGAAAACGGTGCGAGAAACAAACGACCTCACTTATAATGAGCTGCGCCTTATGTGGAATATGCTCAAAAACAACGGCTTTCGCGAGGGCGATATTTATCAAGTGTGGATACAAAACTATCGGCACGAAGTATATCTCATTGTGGAAATCCGAAAAAACGATAACGACTTTACTACGATTTGGCATGCTTTTGAAGTCGTTCCGCTCGAAGAAGGAGAACTATGACGTATATAATTTCTATAGGATTTCTTATTGTATTATTTTTCGGCGGCATTATAACAAATGAATTAACAGTTGGCGGATTCATTGATGTTCCGAGTGCTTTCGTAGTTGCAATCACTATTTTTACGGCTCTGATTGCAACAAACTCGATAAGGGATTTTTTTAGGGCGTTGAAAGTTGCTATATCTAAAAAAGAATATGCGGCTTTTCAAATTTCTAACTCAATAACAGCCGTTACTCTTGTAATACATTCTCTTTTTGCAGTTGCAGGATTTTTTCTATTTGTAAATGGCTCGATTCTGATTTCTCTATGGGATTCAAAAAGTGAATGGGGAGTATATATGGCTTTAGCTCTGCTTACCCTCTTTTATGCAGGAGAAATTATCATTGTTTTAATTCCTGTAAAATACCTATTGCAAAAGAAATTATTTACGAAAAAGAGAAGCCTTGAATTAAAGAAACAATATAATTTTTCAAAAATACCTTGCTTGTTTTTCATTATTTTTTTGTTAGGATTTGCATTTTTATTTTTACTCTTAACCGCAACAAATATTTTTATTGTAACGAATTATCCGCTAGAAATAGCGAATTCTCTGATAAAAATGTATATTTTCTTAGTTGTAACGTCATATATTATTCTTTTTTCTGCAAAATTATTCATCGCATATTTTCGCGCAATAAAGATTTGTGTTACAGGAAAATGCAATGAATCTCTTTTGCAACTGACAGAATCTAAAAATGCCGTGCTATTGACAATCATATTACGCTTTCTGTTTGCTGTTATTGGTGCGGTATTTTTGTTCATAAGGATTCTTAGTAATATCGAAAATGCACAAGAAGCGCAATTTCAATTTTGCTGTTTGCTTATTTTGATAGCACTTTCATTTTTTAATGCACTATATTTGCTTTTGATACACGCAAGAATTGAAAAGTGTATCACCTTTAAGCTCTATAGTGCAATATAAAAGACTCAGTTACAAAAAGTATGCTGATTTCTTACAGACATATCGTTCATAATACTTTTTCGATAAGGAGAATAGGAAAAAAAATGAAAAAATATCTTCTATTAGTATGGGGCATTGCTTTGCTGAATCTCGCATTATGTGCGGAAAGTGCGCCGAACTGGCATAAAAAGGCAGAAAAAACATATCCGTCAGCACAATACATCAGAGCAGAGGGTGAAGGCAAAAGTGCAAAAGGCGCAAAAAATGACGCGATAAACCAGATTTCCCTGTATTTTGAAACGAAAACGCAAGGCATTACGCAAGCGGTGGAATCAGCCTCGCTGGTGATTGACGGCGACAGGGAACAGTTTTCGAGCAATAAGGAATTGCTTTCGCTTACAAAAATTGAAAGTGCGGCTGAGTTTTTTTGCTTGAACTTCACCGATGTATATTACGACGAAAAACACGATACCTATTTTGTTATGGCATATATTGATAAAAAGGACGCGGCAGCAATCTATAATTCACGGATAGCCGCACTGCTGAAATCAATAAACGGCTATACTGACTATGCAAAATCCGAAAAAGAAGCGTTTTTAGCGATAAATGCACTGCATAAAGCAGCGGTGTTAGGGGAATTGTGCGAGCGATATATAAAAGCCGAAAACACGATATATCCCAGCGATACACAAAAATATCAAGAGGCACTCGAAGAAATAGCCCAGTTGCACGTTGATTATGCGGTGTTGAAAAAGAACATCACGTTTTCGGTAGTGCTCAGCGAAACAGAACAGCGGTATGACCCGCTTTTTGCCACGATTTGTGCAACACTCGAAAAGCGCGGTTATGTGTATTCGCACGAAAATGCCACATACACGGTAAATGTTGCGATTTCTGCAATAGAAGAAATCTACGATGTGGGGCTTTTTGTGCGTCCGTCGATTATGATAATCATTCAAAGCAAAACGGGAACAAACGTGTATACGTATTCCAAGACATTCCCACGAATGTCGTCTAAAACGCTGGAGCAAACATATACGCGCGTCGTCAGCAAACTGAAAAGCGATATTGAAGAATATTTTTTGGCAGATTAAGCGTTTTTTCGCACAGTATTTATTGTATGAGGAGTTTTTTATGAAGAAAATACTATTGATGGTTGCCGCATTTTTTGCACTTGTATCTATGGTCGCTGCAAAAGAACTTACAGTTGAACAATCGCTGAGGAATGCGGCGCAAGAGATTGCGGAAAAGATTGACGGAAAGGTGAAAACCATTATCGTTATTTCGATTCACAGCAAAGACACAAAAGACAATCTGTGGGCTTTGAATGATTATCTGGTAAGCAGATTAACTCACGAGTTCACCAATATTTTGGAAGAAACAAGCGTTGCCGAGCGCGATGAATACACTCTTGCGCTCATACAGCAGGAACTCAATTTTCAGCGGTCGGGCGAAGTCAGCGACGAAACGATTTACGAAATCAGTCAGGCTCTTGGCGCAGACTGTCAAATCTCTGGAGAAATCCAATCGACTTCAAGAGGCTGGGATTTGCTGTTGAAAGCGACGACTGTGGAAAGCAAAAAGCAATTAGCAAGCGTGATGTGCGAGGTGAGCAAAAAAGATAAAGAAATCAAGTATCAGGTAAAGAAATCGAAAGAAAATCCAGAGCCTGTGTACAAAATGCCGTCAAAGCGCGTGATACAGAGCGAGAATGCAATGACGCAGAGTGCGACGGACACCGCGCAGGGACTTATGGCAGAGATGATTGACACGAACGGAAATGCAGTGAGTGTGCTGCACCCGAATGATATAATTCGGTTTCGGGTGAGTTCCGCGAAAAATGCGTATCTGGCGATTTTGTGTATTGATGCCAAAAAAGAAGAAACGTGGCTTCCGATACAAAACAACTACATTAAGGCAGGAGAAAGCCGTATTTTTCCCGATATTCAGGGCGCAGTGCTGCGGGTTGAAAACGGCGTTTTTGGCAAAGAGAGCGTAACCGTGTACGCAGCGGCGGAAGAAAGCGATTTGCCGAATCAAACCAAAATGATTGGAACACGAGGCTTTTCGTTTGAACGAGAAAAAGGCGAAGTTACAGAAACCGTCATTGAATATCAAGTGAAAAAATAAACATTTTTTGTCATTCCCGTACTTGATATGGCAATCTTTTTCCGATGTTCATTGAAACAAGGGGCTTATGCCCCTTGCTACTGCGATATGCGAAAGAGATTATCACGTCAAGGCGAGATAATGACTGCATACTTTTTCTACGCCCTTCCCTTTCACTGTTGAACAAACTGTATAAATATGCTATTCTAAGCCTGTTTGTGCATTATTTTTGCATAAACGCATTTCCTAAAAAGACATAATCGGGGGATTCCAATGAATGTCGTTGTTATAGGTGCCCAGTGGGGTGATGAGGGAAAGGGCAAGATTGTTGATTATCTTGCAGAGAATGCAGCTCACGTCGTACGCTATGCAGGCGGACCAAACGCAGGGCACACAATCGTGGTTGACGGCAAGCAGTTCGCGCTTCACCAAGTGCCGAGCGGGATTTTGTATCCAAACGAAACGGTGTATCTAGGAGCAGGAATGGTCATCGACCCAGAAGCGCTCTTTGCCGAATTGCAGATGCTCAAAGACAACGGCGTGAATTGGGAAAACCGCGTTTTCATTTCAGACCGCGCACATCTCATTCTTCCTCGCTATCGTCAGATGGACAAAGACCGCGACGCCGCCCGAAAACGCCCTATCGGCACAACAGGACGCGGAATCGGTATCACCTATTCAGAAAAAGCAATGCGCGATTCACTCCGCTTGGCAGATTTGGATTGGGACGAAAAACTCGCTGACTTCGACGGAGAAGACATCGAATACATCAACAAATACAAAGAGCAGCTTTTGAAAATGAGAGTTGACCTCACCGCCGAAATGTACAAGCATCAAGAAGAGAACATTCTCTTTGAGGGCGCGCAGGGAGCAATGCTTGACATCGATTCGGGAACATATCCGTATGTGTCTTCGGGTGCAAGCTGTGCGGCAGGGGCTTCAACAGGCGGCGGAATCGGAGTGCACGACATCGATTATATTCTCGGCGTGTTCAAGGCGTATGAAACGAGAGTCGGAAACGGTCCATTGCCAACCGAGTTCAACAACGAAAGCGAAGGCGAGCTGTGCGATTATGTTCGCAACACGGGGCGCGAATACGGAGTTACCACTGGTCGAGCGCGCCGTTGTGGGTATCTTGACCTCGTAGCGTTGCGCTATGCGTGTCGCGTGAACTCAATCGACAGCCTTGTTTTGACGCACCTCGACATTTACGACGCGATGGACGAAATTGAAGCGTGCGTTGCGTATGAAATCGACGGCAAGACGGTTACGGACTTCCCTGCAAGCGTGCCTGCATTGAACAAGGCAAAGCCTGTCTTAAAGAAGTTCAAGGGCTGGAAGCAGAGCCTAAAAGCGTGCCGCAGCTACGAAGATTTGCCAGAAAATGCAAAGGCGTATGTGGATTTTATCGAGCAATTCACGAACACGCCAGTCGGAATCATCAGCGTGGGCTATGAGCGCGAAGAAACGTTCGTTCGCGAAAATCCGTGGACGTTCTATGAAGACCTCGACGCATTGAGCAACGCCGACGCAGAACAAGCATAACTTGATTTGTAAAACAGACTGATTTTAATAGACAGCCACGGATTAAAATAAAAAATCTGCGGCTGTTTTTGTTTCTGGGAAAAAATATGAACACAGATGATTTGATTCGCGATTGTTACGGCGGAAGTTTTGAGGAGAACACGAAATCGGTTCTGCAACAGCGGTTTGACAAGGAAAAAGCCGAAAAACTGTGGGCGCATACAACGCAAAACTATGGTGAACTTGTTTCAGATTTTGAAAACGCAGGCGAGGACGAGCTTTTTTATATTCTGCCGTCGGTGGCTCTCTACAGGGCGTTGCAAGCGATGAGCAAAGAAAATGCACTTGAGATTTTCCGCGAAATCTACTACATCGACGGAAAGCGCGGACACGATTATCTTGCAAATCGGCTCAACAGCGATGAAGCGTTTTTGAAGGACTTTACGCATATTTTTGTGGAAAATGAGGCAGGCGAGAATGCGGAAGTGATTGCCGACACAGACACTTTTGCAGAAGTTCACATCAAAGCATGTCGCTTCGTTGAGCTGGCGCGGGAACTTGGCTCTGAGGAAATCTGCTCTGCGTTCTGCGGGATTGACGACGTGATTTACACCGACTTGCACCCCGCTTTGCACTACAAGCGAGACAAAACGATTTTCAAAGGCGATGAATACTGCAATTTCTGTATGCACGTTATGAAAAATTGAAAGAAATTGAGGAAGAAAAATGAATAATAAGAATATCGAAATCACAAAGGCAACGGCGGTGGATATTGAAGAGCTTATGACGATTCGGCTTGAAATGCTTTGCGAGGTGAACGGATTGGCGCGTGATTATGCGTTTAGCGACGAGCTAAAAACGTGCGCACGGGAATATTTTCTGAATGGAGAACAGACGACGATTCTCGCAAAGGACGGCAAAAAGGCTGTCGGCTGTGCGTCAATCAACTACATCACGATTATGCCGACTTTTGGACACCCGACGGGCAAGCGCGCCTTTTTGATGAGCGTCTACACACGCGCCGAATATCGCAGGCAGGGCATTGCACGAAATATGGTGAAGCAACTCATCGAAGAAGCGAAAGCGCGTGGCTGCACGGAGATTATCCTTGACGCAACGGAGGACGGCAGAGAACTTTATAAATCGCTCGGCTTTGAGCAAAGCGATGAAACGATGTGCCTTAGGCTATAGGGGGAAAAATGACAATAGGCATAATACAAGCGACATCGCAAAAAGACAAAAATACTCTTCTCTATTCGATTACGAAAGAAATCGCGGAGGCTAAAGGGCATAAGGTCGTAAATTTCGGCGTATTTGCAGACGAAAGCGAAAATTATTCTTATGTTGAAACTGCCGTCTGCGCCAGTATGCTCCTTTCGACGAAATCGGTGGATTTTATCGTTACGGGCTGTTCTTCGGGGCAAGGAATGATGCTCGCCTTGAATGCGCTACCAGCCGTTATGTGCGGTTATTGCCCCACGGCGCAAGACGCTTTTCTTTTTGGTCGCATTAACGCGGGCAATGCAATTTCTCTTCCCTTGGGCTTGAACTTCGGCTGGTGCGGCGAAATCAATCTGCGCCACACGATAAAAGCCTTGTTCGAGAGCGATTTCGGCACTGGCTACCCCGCAGAAGACGCAGAGCGCAAAAAGAAAGACACAGCCCTCGTTAAAGCCCTCTACGCTTCCAAATCCCCCGATTATTCTTTTCTTCCTCAAGACCTCGTAAACAGAGCCAAAAGCCGTAAAATCGTCATGGATTTCATTGAGCAAGCTACTTTCCCCGATGTGAGAAACTCGGGAGATGTTTTGAAAAGCATGCTTTAAAACCTATTGTCATGCTGAACTCTTTTCAGCATCTGCCCTTGCTGAGCGTAGTCGAAGCATAGATTCCGAAACCAGTTCGCCAATGACAGCTTTTTTGACAGAGACCTTTTGTAGCACCTCGAAAATTGTTCGTCCAACTTGGGATATTGTTCGTCCTACATAGGAAATTCTTTCCCCTTGGGATAATGTTTGTCCGACTTCTTGAGACAAAGGAATATTTTTTATATAGTTTCTGGCGAGAGGGAGAAAATGAAAGCACACAAAAAGATTTTGATTGCCGCACTGGTTTTGCTCTTGCCGTTTTTCGCTATTGCTCTTTTGAAATTGTCGATAGCCGCGGACTTTTGCTCAATCGTGTCGGAAGGGAACGAAATTGTTGAGCAGATTTACAAATACAAGTGCGAAAACGGCAGTTTTCCCGATGAAAACTTCAAAACGCTTCACGGAAAGAAAAACAGCGAGTTTCAATACATCGTCAACGGCGAAACTTGGCAAGTTGTGAAAAAGTAGGGAAAGAGAATGTATATTGTCATAGCAGAAGAAAAGCAGATAAAAACAATTGTAGATATGTCTGTCAGAGCATTTGAAACAGACGTAACTGTTGGAGGAACAAAAGAGGACTGCCCGCCTGAATATGATTCGTTAGAATGGCATAAGCATATGGCTCGAGAGGGGCATTTGTATCAAGCAATGATAGGAAAAGATATTGTGGGGGCAGCCGTCATATTCTCAGATGAAACAAAAAATAGTGTGTACATTGGCAGAATTTTTATTGACAGCGTCTATCATAGAAAAGGTTATGGAAGTCTTTTAATGGAGTGCATAGAAAAGAATTACCCATTTGCCACAGAGTTTAATCTGGACACTCCAAGCTGGAATGTGAGGACAAACAATTTTTATGTAAAATTAGGGTATCAAATCATAAAAGAAGAGGACGGCTTTGTTTTTTACAGAAAGACAAGAAAGTGAGATTTTGGAGGAATAAATATGGCAAAAGTTTATATGATGTGCGCTCCTGTTTGCTGCGGGAAAACGACGGAGGCGGCAAAGTTGAGGGCAGAGAAAAAGGCGGTTGTGCTGTCGGTCGATGACATTACGCTTGCTTTGTTCGGACAGAACGCAGGGAAAACGCCTATTTTATCGACGACGGACTTTTTGAGAAATTCCGCTCGATTTTTCAAGAGCCACACAAAGACGAAAGCAACGTAGTTTTTATAGAACAACTAAAAGCCTAAGCGTCTATCGACTTCTTATACTCAAGAATCTGCTGCTCCAAATTGTCGATATGGTGGCTCATCATAAAATCAATAAAGACAGCAGAATTTTCCTCATCTTGACTTTGCGCAAGGCTCTGAATGTAATCAGCTCTTTTTTCTTTTTTCACAATAGAAGGAATTACAAGAGCTTCATACTGAATCATATTCATCACAAGACGGCTCATTCTTCCGTTTCCGTCTGCCCAAGGGTGAATCGAAACAATGCGATAATGCGCTTCAAAGCTCAACTTGTATATTTTCTCAATATCTCTTTTGTCTAGCTTTTTTCGCTCGTCATTTATCCAATCACAAAACTTTTCAAGTCTTTCCGCCACTTTCTGCCACGCAAGATAAGATTTTCCGCCACGCCCAGCACTCACATTCAAAAGTCGCAATTCACCTTTAGCCGAAGAAAAATCGCCTGCAATCGTCTTGTAAGAAGAGCCAGTATTTTTCATCACAATCGAAGAAAGATTGCAAAGCATTTCTACAGAAAAATCCGTATGATTTTTTGCATAAACAAAACTCTGCTCATAGGCTGCTTTTAGGTCAAGATTCATCAGCTGTTCCCTCAAAGGCTTTTTTGCACCAAGCCCCTCATCAAACAAAAGCTGATTTTCAAGCTCCGTAACGGTTGAGCCTTCAATCGCAGTGGAATGAGTTATAATCGAATACAGATAAAACTTGTCATAATCAAGCTGCTGCTGAATCCCTAGATTTTTGTACTCGTCAAAAACTTGTAAAAGTTTTTTTTCCATATTTTTTTCCATTTTCCTTAAATCTCCTTTGCGAAAAAGACATTGTTTTTCTCTTCTTCAAAGCCCATTTTCTTGTAAAACTCGTAAGCTCTCACATCATTGCCCGTCTGCAAATAAATGGTTTTCACGCCGCGCACTTTTAGCTCGTTTTCGATTTTCTGCAAAAAGAAAGCCCCCGCGCCTTTTCCCTGTTTGTCGCTTTTTATGCAAAACTCCTCTATTTTGTACTCCGTGCCAGAAAACCAATGCTTCACTTCTCCAATCGAAAGCCCGATTAGCTCATTTTCTTCTAACAATCCAAACGAAAGAGAATTCGTCTGCCCTGTCAGCTCGCCAAGATAAAGCGTTAGCTGCTCATCATCAGACCAATCGTCATTCCAAGGCTCTGCCGTAAACACGCTTTTAAAAAGAGCTTTGACGCTCTCCATATCATCAAAACCAAGTTGTCTAAAATTATACATATTTCCCCTCCGCCGATTCTAGCAAATTTTCGCTTCATTTGCTAGAATAGCAAAATGCACATCAGAATAATGACAATCGAGGATTATGAAGAGGTATATGCGCTTTGGAAAGCAACAGAAGGAATGGGCTTGAACGAGATGGACGACAGCCGCGAGGGAATCGCAACATTTTTAGCGCGCAATCCCGACACCTGTTTTGTTGCCGAAGAAGAAAGCAAAAAAATTGTCGGCGTGATTATGGCAGGAAACGACGGACGCAGGGCGTACATCTATCATACGGCGGTTCTTGCGGAATATCGCGGAAAAGGCATTGGCTCGGCTTTGCTCTCCGCTTGTACGGACGCACTCACGGCGCAAGGAATCCACAAGGTTGCTCTGTTGGTCTTCGCGAACAACTAAAACGGGAACGCCTTTTGGGAAAAGCACGGCTTCATCAAGCGCACCGATGTGAATTATCGCAATAAAACGCTCATCGAGTTTGCGAAAATCGATTCATAATCATATCCCATCGTAAATATATTTCACCTCCCACGGTCGTGGTAATTTCTCTCCCACGACCGTAGGCATACCCCACTTACGAGCGTAAACAGTCTATTCTTACGGTCGTAAATACCTTTCACTTTCGACCGTAAGTATTTTGTGCCCACGGTCAAGGGAGTAATTATGCTAGGCAGTATTTCAAAAAGTCCGCTGTCATTCACCTTGAGAAAAAAACGAGCATACATTTCGTAAAATCACATATTGTTTTACTTTTTCGCGCAATAAAAATAGTTTACATTACCCTAAAGAGAGTATATAATACTATCATAATATATCACGTTTTTGAGGTAATTCCTTTATGAATATGAAGAAATTTACAATTTGTCTGTTTGCGATTTTGACAACAATTCCGCTTTTTGCAAAAACTTACAGCTTGCAGAAGGCAATTAGCAAGGGAAGTGCTAAAATATGCAAGAAAATAGACGGCAATATAAATACCGTGGTAATCGTAGATGTTCAAGCGGATTCAGAGCATTTAAGTGATTATATTTATTCTGAGTTAAATAATAACTTTGTAGTTAATCTGAAAACAACAGCCGTTGCGGAAAGAAATGACTCTACGCTTTCCCTTATCAAGAAGGAATTTGATTATCAAAATTCTGGCGAAGTTAGCGATGCGACCATTCAATCCGTAGGAAATTCTCTTGGCGCGGATTGTGTTGTTTTAGGAAAATTTGAAGACGCTTCCTCTGGCTGGAAGTTTACTTTAAAAGCCGTTCAAGTGGAAACAAAGAAGATTTTATCTGTCTGGAGAGGGACAATTTCAAAAAATGACAAAGATGTGAAGTTCATTGTGTCAAAAGATAATGTAGATAATACAGTAAATAAAATAATAGAAAACTACGAAGAAAAAAGAATAATAAGAACTGAAGTATTCTTTCCTTATACATCGAATCCATGGTCTGAAGAATGGGAATACATATACTATGAGAATGACAAGGGTAAATTCTATGACAGTAATTCATATCCAGAGTATTGGCAGGAGAAATTAATAAAACCAAAACTGATAAACACATATTTTATAGAAAATGACAATTTGACAGAGTTACAATATGCGACAAAAATATTGAAAGATTATGGAACAGTGTTTGTTATATGCCGTGCCGAAAAAGAAACAAACTATTTTCAAGCCGTGAAATTAGAAGATAGTACAATATTTGTATTGTATTTTAGTGCTGATGAGTTGAAAAACTAATAAACAAAATGGAAAAAATTATGACAAATTATATTATTGAGGGAACGATTTCAGAACTGAAAATTGAAGACACAGAATGTACTTTCAAAATCTGTGGCACAGAAGGCTACTCTGTAAAACACGGTAAACAAAAGTACAATGTTTTGTATTCAGAAGATGTAAACGAAAAAGTTGATAAAAATGCGATTTCCACTTTTGTTTTATTTGATGACAGAATTTATAAGGCAAGCGAAAAACAAGAATGTTTATTAGCGGTAGCTTTGGCAAACGGAAAAAGAGTTCGTACTATGATTGAAGCAGAAGAAACCGAAATAAAAACAGAAAAGGCATCTCTTAGTGTTACCTCTATCACTCTTCTTGCGGACTAGCCGATATGAGTTCACCTTACACTCCAACACATTCCGAAACGCTCGTTTTCATCGGTGCTGGTGCAACAGCTTCGCTCGGAATGCCGACAACAAACGACCAGACAAAAATACTGCGTTCATTATCTGACAGCTCAAAACTTGGTGAGGCAAATGACATTCTGAAAAAAATATTTCTCCGAAAAAGATTTGCCAAAACTCACCGCCTTTCTCAATTTTCTTGACGGAAACGAGGAAAGCAACTTTCTCATTTCCGATTCTGACTTGGAAAACGCGCGGATTGTATTCGGCAATACTTCGGACAAAAAAGTTCTGCAAAAACGAATCTTGGAACTTCGCACAGATTACGATTGGAACGCTTTAAAGAAAATCATAAAAATCTGTCCGCATAATGAGCAATCTGACAACCTAATTCGCGACGCATATTCGATAATCGACAAAAAACTGCTCTCTCACCAATCTTTGAAAGTCTGCACTGAACATAAAGAGGAAATTCTTTCGCCGAGCAGACTACAGGGAGCGAGGAATTTCCTCACGCTGTTTATCAATATGCTTTTTGCAGGAGCGTGGTACAACATCGGCAATAAAGCCGAAGATTTTTCAAAATACAAAAAGTTCATCAATGCTTTTGACCGACTAATGCAGAAAGAAGGTATGCAATTTCTTCAGCAGGAAAAAAAAGTTCACAGCCGCGATTTTTATCTTTTTTCGACCTCTTTTGTGTCTTTCAATTTTGAAATGGTTTTTCCATGGATTTTTATGAACTCGCATTATGAGTTGAATCATCGCCCACCTTACATTCAAGACCACCCGCTAAAACTCTGGCTTGATTACGGCGTAGAACATCGCGGGAGAAAACTTGCGGGCGGCAAGATAGAGCCGACGCTTGAATTTACCGAAAGCGTTGCCAGCCGCGAAAACGAAGATGACCACATCGGCACTCCAATTAATCGCGCGGGAAAATTTTATTTTGCTCACGGCTCATCTAACTGGCGGGAATGCCATGTATGTGGCAGAATGACTTTCTTTCACGGAAACAATGATTGGGGAGATTATAAATCAAAAAAACTGATTCCGTGTTTTCCCGTTCCGCTGTTTGATTCTGACAGCATTGCTAAAACCGAATTCACCCAGCAAGAAATCAACTGGCGCAATGAATTAAAATACGATTCTCTGCAATGTATGCACTGCGGCTCTGAAACGAAGGCTCTTGACGCTCCGATGATTATGCAGACGATGTACAAATCCACACCCACATCGTTCTTGGAAGAAATCCAGCGGAATGTAAAAGTATCGCTGGAAAAAGCACGGCACATTGTTTTGCTTGGCTACCGACTTCCGCCCGACGATACCATTTGGCAGCACGCATTCGCCGAGGGAATCCGCGCGAGAGCCGAAAACGACAAGACTTTTTGCACGGTAGTTGTCGGTCATAAAGGCGAAAAAGGCTGGCTTTACGAAGATGAACTTCTTCAGTTTGTTGAAACTCATCGAAAAGATGATGATAAAGACGATTATGGAGTTGACGCAATAGAAAACGCAATCGCCATTTTCGGCAGAGATAAAGTCCGTGCATGGACAGGAGGAATTCCACAGGTGTTCGGAAATTGCACAGAAAAAGAGGTGAAAGACTTATTTTATCCCGATTTCGTAGAATGGTCTGGAACAAGAATCGAAAAATAAATCTATTTTTAAGGAGCAAAGAGAAATGAAAAAGATTTTATGTGTATTGCTTGCGCTTTTTGCGATTTTGCCGCTGACAGCACAGGGAAAACAAATATATTACAGAAGCGTTTACAGGGAAGATTTTTACTTGTATGAATATAAAGACGGCAATAGTTTTCAACTTGAGTTGTTTATGGCGGATAACAAGTCTAAAATGGTAGACACGTATGATGCAGATTATATAACTGTGTACTCCGTTTGGTCAAAGGAATTCACAAACAAAAGTGAATATAACAACGCTGTGAAACTTTGCAAAGGATTTATCGATTATTATGTAAATTATGTGTCGCTTCCTGATTTTAAAGACTGTTGCGATATTGAGCCGACGTGTATGACGACTGAATACAATTTATATAAGACTGATTCGGGAACAGAATACATTTATCTTGAATATGGTTGTGATGATTTAGAAGCTCTATTCGACCTTGCTTCCTTGTATAACCACCGCGGGCGTGGCGCGGCACTCAAGAGCAGAGGCGGGCGAAAACAATAGACCTGTTCGGCATATATGCTGGAATTATTTACAATCGTGAATAAACGGCAGAGGGCAGTTTTTATGACGGTGAAACAAAAAAAATAGCTAAACACAGCACGGTAATAGAGAATAAAGCATCTACATACTCAATCTGTAAGAGCCGCGAAAAATCTGCTTTTTGATAAAAAATGCGCCTGAACCAACATCGCCAGACGCATTTTTTTGCAGCAATCAATATTTATTCCAAGCGAATACGGGCAGCGCGCGCGTGGGCAGCCAACCCTTCAGCATCGCCCAAAACAGCGGCAGTTTGTGCGCTCTTGAGCACCCCGCTGCTCCCCGAAACCGTGCGCAACGTCGTAACCGTTTTCAAAAACACACGCACCGAAAGCCCGCCCGTAAAGCGCGCGCTCGAAGACGTGGGCAGTGTGTGATTCAAGCCCGCCGCGTAATCGCCGAACACCTCCGCGCTCCCGTGCCCTAAAAACAGCGACCCGTAATTGTGGCACAATGCGGCAATCCTGTCACGCTCCGCGCCCGAATTCATCGCCAATTCCAAATGCTCGGGAGCCTTTCGGTTCGCCGCCTCAGCCGCCTCGTCAAGACTGTCGCAGAGGATTATCAAACCACAGTTTTCAATGCTTTTAGAAGCCGTTTCAAACGTGGAAAGTGTCGCAAGCTGCTTTTCAATTTCCGCGGCAACCTCGTCCGCCAGTTTTTTGCTCGTCGTTGCCAAAATCGGCTGGGCAACCACATCGTGCTCGGCTTGCGCAAGCAAATCCGCGGCAACCCACGCAGGATTCGCACTCTCGTCGGCAATAATAAACACCTCGGTCGGACCTGCAACCATATCGATACCAACCGTGCCGTACACAAGCCGTTTTGCTTCGGCAACAAACTTGTTCCCCGGACCGACGATGACATCGACTTTCGGCACCGTTTCCGTCCCGAACGCCATCGCCGCAATCGCCTGCGCACCGCCAAGCGCAAACACTTTGGTCGCACCGCAAATATACGCCGCCGCCATAATGTTTTCGTCCGCATACGGCGCAGAAGAGCCGTCGGGATTCACCCGCGGGGGCGTACACAGCACGATTTCGCGCGCACCAGCCGCTTTTGCAGGCGTAACCGTCATCACCACCGTGGAAACAAGCGGAAATCTGCCCGCTGGAACATACACGCCTGCTTTTTCCACCGCAATATTTTTCTGCCCCGTAAAAAGCCCGGGCTCCAGTTCCACCTCAAAATCCGTAAAACACTCTTTTTGCTTTTTTGCAAACCGAAAACACAACTCATAGCTGTACGAAATCGCATCGAATAATGCTTTGTTTTCGGCTTTCATTTTGTCGGCGGCTTTTTTGAGCGTTTCTTGACTCACCTCAAAATTTTCCAGCGGGATTTTATCAAATTTTTCGCTGTATTCCTTCAAAGCGGCATTTCCGCGCGATTTCACATCGTTCAAGACGGTCTGCACGCTTTCGATTGTGCCCGTAAAATTTCTGCCGCTGAAAAAATCGGGCGAAACCTCGCTGTATTTCTGGATTTTTATCATTTTACCGCTCCTTGTGTCGTCGGTCGAGTTCGTTATAAACGTCTTTCCACGAAACGCCCTCTTTGTACAAAAGCACGCTCACAAAATAAATCAAATCCGCGGCTTCCCAAATCACCTCGTCTTTGCTCTCTGCGTCGTCGGTCAGCTCTTCGGCTTCTTCCATCACCTTTTCGCGCACTCGCTTTGCGTCAAGCGTGGCAGTGTAGCTCCCCGGACGAGGATTCTTGAAGCGCTCGGCGATAATAGCATACAATCGCTCCAGATTGCTCGCCGCCCCCGCCTCCGCGCCGAAGCACGTCCACGAGCCTGTGTGACACGTTGCGCCCACGGGTTCAACCGTCGCAAGCACAGTGTCGCGGTCGCAATCCACGCGCAGACGAATCACGCGCAGAAAATTGCCGCTCGTTTCACCTTTTGTCCAAAGCGTGTTCCGCGTGCGGCTAAAAAACGTGAGTTTTCCGCTCTCAAACGTCTTCTCAAACGCGTCTTTGTTCGCATAACCAAGCATCAGCACTTCGCCCGCCGTGCTCTGCGCAATCACCGGAATCATTCCGTTTGTTTTTTCAAAATCCAAACAGGCAATAAATGCGTCTTTTAAGCTCACCGCGCCCGTGTACAGCGCCATTCCCAGCTGAACATCACAGCCAGCTTTTTCAAGCTCCTGAATTTCCTCCACGCTCTTCACGCCGCCCGCAACAACGACACGGCACGAAACCGCCTCGCGCAGTTTTTTGCAAAGCGCCACGTCAGTGCCCTGCATACAGCCTTCTTTTTCCACATTCGTAAACAGCAATTCACTGCAATACTGCTCCGCCGCCTTTGCGCCGTCCAAAAGCGAGATGTCCACGGTTTCTTTCCAGCCTTTCACCGCAATTTTTTCGCCGATTGCGTCCACACTGATAATAATTCGCTGTTTGCCGATAGCTTTTACCAATTCTTCGAGGAACGGTTTGTTCAGGATTTCGCCCTGAGCGTCAGCCGCCCACGCCGCCGACCCGACGATGATTTTTTCCGCACCGAGCGAAATCAGCTCCCGCGCTTTTTTTACATCACGGATACCGCCTCCGACACGCACGTTTCCCTTGCGCAGCAGATGCTTCAGTAACTCTGTGTTTTTTGTGTTCCCCTTTGCATCGGTGTTGCGCATTGCTTGGTCAAGGTCGATAATCGCAACTTCGCCGTATGTGTCGAAATCTGCAATTAAAGTATCTGCGTCGTCGCGCTGCAAAACCAAATCTTTTCCATTCTTTAATTGGACAACGTGTCCGTCCTTTAAATCTATTGATGCGATAACCATAAAAACGAGTATATCAAAGCGGTGTGTTTCTTTCAATAACATCAAAAAAATCTATGCGCATACTTGACGCAAATCGCTCTTTCTTGTAATATAAATTACACACGCCAACATAGCTCACCTGGTAGAGCACATCACTCGTAATGATGAGGTACTGCGTTCGAGTCGCAGTGTTGGCTAAAGGCTTTTCGAGAAATCGGGAAGCCTTTTTCCTTTTACGGAGGATTTTATGGCAGACGAAAAATTTGAAGGAAAACTGCTTTTTGACATCGCAGGCGGCTGTTTTTGGATTGAAAAAGACGGAATGCCGAACGTTCAGCTTCAATTTGGCGACACATTTGAGGTCAAAGACGGCAACGACAACTGGATTGAAACAGGCATAGAAATCACCAGCGATGCAAATAATAATTTGCTTTTCAAGCTCAAAAATACCAATTACGCCGGCATTTTGGACGGTCTTGAAGTGCGAAAATAATTTTTTTGCTGTTCCCGCTTTTTTATGCGGGATTTTTTATCTCTTCTTGATTTTTTTTCTTTTATGCCGTCTCGCTCCGAAGCGATTTTGCCAACGCCGTAAATGCTTCTTGTGTCTGCGGCGACTGCTTTTCTAAAAGCAAAATCAGCGGCTCGTATTTGCGGTACAGCCACCGTTCACGCCGCTCCGTTCCTACGGCGGATTCAGGAAGCCGCGCACATTCGCCCAGCAAACTTTCCAGCGATTTCCCCAACACCGTTGCAATTTTCAGAGCCGCATCCGCAGGAGGAATATTGTCTTCTCGGTTTTTAGCGTTCGTTATTGTTGTGTACGGAATGCCTGTCAACTGCGAAAGCGTTTTTATATTCATTCCCTGATAGTATAATTCATCGCAAACATTTTTCCAAAATGGACTCATAAAAAAAATATAACTCATTTAGGTTTTATACTTGAATTTTATTACCTATTTGAGTTATAATGTTGCATATAAGTTTTCTGCCGCGCATATCACCGCACAGATACAGAAACGAATAAATTGAGAGGGAATTTTTTCGTTTTATGCAAGAAAACTAAAAAAATTATGCACGGCACAAAACGCACTCAATGTCTTTTACGATGTCGGCGCGGATTTTTGTGTAGAGGATTTCTCCGAGTTCGTGAGCAAGAGCGCCTTTGTCGGCAACGATTGCGTTTTCGGGACAGCCATTCTCATCAAAAAGCACAGCTGGCTTTACCGAAAGCACATCGGCAATTTTTTCGATTGTTTCAATGGACGGAAACGTATTGTTGTTTTCAATGCCGTTTATGTAATTCACGCTTTTGTCAATTTTTGCGGCAAGTTCCTGCTGCGCCAACCCGCATTTTTGGCGATAATATTTTAAGTTTTCAATGAAGATTTGTCTGAGAGGGCGTTTCATTCGTCTAAAATAATGCTTCATACATTTTTCTTATACATAAAATCGCTATAAAATTTATCTGAATTCGCTTGACTTTATAGTATTTTCGTGTAACTATGATTATTATACATCTTTTTAGAATAAATTGATGTATAATTCACATTTTTAGAATGTATCGACAATACAAAGCGACACATTCGAGGAGAATACTATGAAGCGATTTTTGAAAACAATGGCGGCAATCTGTGCAGCGTCTCTGCTCCTTCTGGCAGGCTGTTCCGACGGCAGCGACGACGATGATGACACTCCAGCAACATCGTCAACAACGACTTCACAAAGCACCACGACAACAACAACTTCACAAAGCACCACGACAACCAGCAATTTTATTGCATTGCAATATGCAAAACGCGCGAACAATATCGAAGGCGATGAATCGTGGACAACGTGGAACAGCAATGCGCAGTATGTTGAGGTTACGCAAACAGAAACCGACACAGGCTACGCGGTTACCGTAACATACAATTCTAGCAATATGAAAGGCAACGTAAGTTCTGATGACTCTATGAAAAAATACGGTTCTGCAAAATGGGCTGTAACAACGACTGATTTCACAGACGGAATGGACGGCATTACAGTATTTTATAATGAAACAGAGTATTCGCTGAACGACTTTTTCTTTGGGGACGCAGAGGAAGTTTCAGAGAATGCGGTTCACGATTGGTGGCTTTTAAAAGCGGGCGACGATGCCAGCGATGATACTGCAAAAACGTATGACAGAAACGGAAAAAGCACAACGCTCACATTCAAGCAAAGTGGCAAAGACGATACGGTCGTAACAATTTCGTTTGTTGACACTGCAACAACAGGCGAATAAATACCGAAAAACAGCGCGGCAGGCACCCACAAATTTACAAATGCCGCGCTTATTTTGCGCTTTGAGCATTTTCAAGTCTTGTATGTCACTCCTCAAAGGCTGAATACTCAAGGCGTTTTTTCGTGTCCTGTGCAAAAAAGTATGTGTTTTTTGCAAAAAATCACGCGGACATTGCTCCGTCCGACTCGGACATAATGTCGTCCGTCTCGGACATTATTCAGTCTTTCACAGACATTGTTTCGTCCGTCTCAAACATTGCTACGTCGAGATGAATTTTATCAAAAACAACCTTGTTTTTGCTTTTTTTCTCACAAATTTTGCTTTGTCCTCGTTGATTTTCACTCCGTCCACATCATTTTTGTTTCCGTCCACATTGATTTTGCTTACGTCTACGTTGTTTTTGGGTTCGTCTACGAGGATAGTGGATAAAAAATATAGATTTTGGAGATTTCCAAAAAAATCCAACTTTTCTTCATAAAAAATCACACATTTTTCGTATATCTGTCGCCATTTTTCCCCAAAAAGCAGAAAAACTTGTACAAAATCCGTAAAAATTTCTATTTACGGCGCATATTTTCGGCGTTACCATTACAACATAACTTTTTTAGGGGGAAGTATATGAAAAAGATTTCTTCATTGATTGGCTCGGCACTGCTTTGTGCATTGGCTCTTACAAGCTGCGGCGGAAAAAGCGGCGGCTCATCAACGGCGGCTGCTCCAAAGGCTGAGGGTAAAAATCTTATCACGGTCGGTTACGCACAGGTCGGCGCAGAAAGCGATTGGCGTTTGGCTAACACGGAATCGTTCAAAAAGACATTCACGGAAGCGAACGGCTACAAGCTCATTTTCGATGATGCACAGCAGAAGCAGGAAAATCAGATAAAGGCTATCCGCAATTTCATTCAGCAGGACGTGGATTATATCGTCGTCGCGCCTGTTGTTGAAACGGGGTGGGAGACCGTTTTGAAAGAGGCAAAGGACGCGGGTATCCCTGTTATTCTTTCTGACCGTCAGATGAATGTTTCGGACGAGAGCCTGTATTTGTGCTGGGTCGGCGGAAACTTCTTGAAAGAGGGGCGCGACAGCGTGATTTGGCTTGAAAACTACCTCAAGAAAATCGGGCGCGAAAACGATGAGCTCAAAATTGTAGACTTGCAGGGAACAATCGGCGCATCGGCACAGATTGGACGCACGCAGGGTATTGAAGAGGGAATTGCAAAGCACGCGAACTGGGAACTCGTTGCACAGCAGTCAGGAGATTTCACGCAGAAGGGCGGACAGGAAGTTATGGAGTCAATCCTGAAGTCTACGCCGAAAATCGATGTTGTTTTCGCAGAGAATGACAATATGGCGTGGGGTGCTGTTGACGCTATTCGCGCGGCGGGAAAAGTGCCCGGAAAAGATATTATAATCATTTGTTTCGACGCGGTGAAAGAAACGTTCAACCGTATGATTTCTGGCGAAATAAACTGCGCCTGCGAGTGTAACCCATTGCACGGTCCTCGTGTTGACGAGATTATCAAGGATTTGCAGGCAGGCAAGAAAGTTGACAAGATTCAGTATGTTGTAGAGGAAGTCTTCGACGAAGAGAACGCAAAAGACCGCCTCCCAACTCGTGCATACTAAGCCGCTTCAGACGGTTTTGTAAAAGCCATAGGTATTTTTTAATAGAAGCCTGTGGCTTTTTTTTGTTAGAAAAAAGAAAAGAATATCGGGTAAGTATATGGAAGAAAAATTGCTGACGATGAGAAATATATCGATGACTTTTCCCGGCGTAAAGGCGTTGCAGAACGTGGATTTTACGCTGCGCAAAGGCGAAATACACGCGCTGATGGGCGAAAACGGCGCGGGAAAAAGTACATTGATAAAAGTATTGAACGGCGTTCACTCGCGGGATTCAGGCGACATTTTCTTGAACGGAAAACAGATAAACAACCATTCTCCGCAAGAGGCGCAGGACAACGGCATTTCTACGGTGTTCCAAGAGGTTAATCTTTGCGCAAACCTTTCGGTCGCCGAAAACATCTTTGCAGGACACGAGCCGCTGAACAAGTTTCACGCTATCGATTGGAAAAAAATGAATATGAGCGCGCGGGAGATTTTGCATTATGTCGGATTGGAAAACATCGACGTAACAAAGTCTTTAGGAGATTATTCGGTGGCGATGCAGCAGATGGTTGCGATTGCGCGCGCGGTGCATTTTGATTGCCAAGTGCTGATTCTTGACGAGCCGACGAGTTCGCTTGACGACCACGAAGTTGAAAACCTGTTCAACGTGATGCGAAATCTAAAGGCAGACGGCGTGGGGATTATCTTTGTTACGCACTTTTTGGAGCAAGTGTATGCGCTGTGCGACAGAATTACGGTGCTGAGAAATGGAGAGCTGCAAGGCGAGTTCCCGATAGCCGATTTGCCGCGTCAAAAGCTGGTTGCGACGATGTTGGGGCATGAGTTCGATGAGCTTGCCTCTATCCGAAGCGGCGAGGAAGCAGAAGAGAAAGCCTCCGATAAGGGCGAAGTCATCAAGGCGGTCGCTCTGACGCACACGGGGACGATAAAGCCGTTTGAGCTGACGATTCACAAGGGCGAAGTTATCGGCTTGACGGGGCTTTTAGGCTCTGGCCGCTCGGAGCTGGCGAGGGTGCTTTACGGCGCGGACAGGGCGGACGGCG
>CALBGU010000262.1 GCA_937893155.1 uncultured Treponema sp.
ATGCGTTTTGAAAAATCAGACCGCAATTGAACTGAACTTATATTCTCTGTCCTCCAGCAACGCGCAATCCACGACGATTACCTTTAGGCGGGATCACCAAATTCAAGAACACCGAGAGGATTTTCTCCACGTCAGCCTTTGCTTCTTTTGCGCCCTTGAAAGTATACGCCGCGTTTGGAATCGCCACCGCTGTTATCGCGCTTGTCAGTCCCAGTCCGTGAGACTCCGCGAGTTCGCCCGCCGCGCTCGGATTGGAAAGCGTCCAATCAGCCGCTTCTTTGTACATCGCCAAGAACGAGCGCACCGCCTCTGGATTTGCTTCGGCGAATTCTTTTCGCACCACAATCACGGTCATCGGGAACACGCCGTCCGTGCCGCTGGCAAGGGCAAACGCGCTCTGAATGTCCACCGCGCGCACGATGTCTTTGTCTTTCATTGCGGCAACCGTGGCAAACGGCTCGGGGACAACCGCATATTCGATTTTTCCCGCGATGAGAGCAGGTGCAATCTGCGCATTCGGGATAGAAAAATCCAATTCGGCTTCCACATTGTTCGCCGAAAGCAAATAGCGCATCATATAATCGGGGGTTGCGCCCTGCCCCGCCACGCTCACTTTTTTTCCTGCAATGTCGGCAATCGAATGAACGTTTTTGTCCTTGGTCACAAGGCTCATCATTCCGTTTCCCGCCACCGCCGCCATTAAAATCGCGCCGTTATTCGCGTTGTAGACCTTCGCCGCCACGTTCGGAGGCAAAAAACCGATGTCGATTTCGCCGTTAATCAGTTTGGGCAGCAGCAGATTCGCGCCCGCAAACACCTCGTACGACACCGCCGTGTTTTCCGCGTCGTTTTCCATTCGGTACGCCATGGGAATGCCCGACGGACCCGACAAAACGCCCACCCGCGCCGTTACGCCTTCGGTTTTCTCCGCCGAATCCGCTGTTTCTGCGTCCACCACATCGCTTGGGCGTGAAAACGCGAACGCCTGCACTGACAGCGACACCAAAAAAGCCGCCGTCACCATTTTTGCAACAAGTTTCATTTGTTTCTCCTACAAAATTTTTTCGTTTTTATCATTGCGCAAAAAAATGTTTTCGTCTATAGCGCCCTCTGCCTTTTAAGTGCGCCGAACGTGATACAAAATCTCTTTTTCGCGCAGGTGTAAAAAAGGGGGTTAATTGTTTTTTTTTGCGCACGTCTGCTGAAACAAGGGGCTTAAGCCCCTTGCCACATCGGGAGGCGTTTTTTGCAAAAAAAGGCACAAAAAAACAGAATTTTGAGCGCATTTTAAGCCGAAAAAGCAAAATCGAGGCGATTTTGAGCGGTTTTTACACGGGAAAAGAGAGAAAAAACATTTTTTCTGATGTTTATAGAATCATAAATGCAAAAACAAAGGCTTAATCTGCGTTTTATGAAACAATAAAGGTCGACTAAATATTTAGTCTGCATTTTATGGTATCATAAATGCCGAAAAAACATTTTTTTTGCGTTTTATGCAATCATAATTGTTAAAAAAACGTTTGGGCTGGCTTTTATGCACTGTGTAATTCTGCCACGAAAACACGCCTTGCGTGAGATGCTGAAACGAGTTCAGCATGACACCTTTTTGTCATTCCGAACTCGTTTCGGAATCTCTTTCTGTAAACATTTTTTCTCATACACATTGCGGAAAATTCAAAATTTAGGTAAGATATATACAAATTTATTCATCAGATAAGGAGTTTATCAATGAAAATGGTGAAGATTTCAGGCAATTTGACAATCGGTAATCAGTGTTCGCTGTTTAAGACGGTGGAACAGTTTTGCGACGGCTATGATTTTTGCGAGAACGCGCAGTTCAAATCGTATTTTACCGACCTTTTTGCGAAAAACGAGGCGGTAATTCTCGCCAGCAATCGACAGGCGGCGGCAAACAGCTTAGACGAGGCGGACACGGCGCGCGATACGGCAATCAGCAAGTTTTTTGCGGTGATTGAAGGAAGCGCGGCGCAGGTGGACAGCGCGGAAGCGGCGGCAGGAGAAGCGGCGCTGAAAGTGGCAAACGGGTACGGGCGCAAAATTATGAATTTGAGTTTTAACGAGGAGACGACGAAAATCGAAAGTCTTTTAAAGGATTTTTCTGCGGCGGAGAATGCGGCGGTTCTCAAAAAAGTGCACGGCGGCGAGGCGGCGAAAGAGCGGCTCAAGAAGGCGCAAGACGAATTCGTGCGGCTGTATGCCACGAAATCGGCGGCGGCGAGCGAAAGCGCGGACGATAAAAATGCGACGGCTCTCAAGCGCGACCTTCGTTCTTTTTATAATGAAACGATTGTGCCGTATCTACAGGCGCTGTGTGTGCTGGAAAGCGAGAAATACGCGCCGTTCGCAAAGAAACTCGATGCGGAAGTAGCGAAAATGAACGCGACGGCGAAATAAACGAACCGTAACGGCACGCAAGGGGATTTTTCCCCTTGTTTTTTTTTGGCGGGAGAAAAAAAACGGCGGAAAACGGCGATATTCGGCGCAGAGAGAGAAACATACCTTGAAAAAAAAAATCACTCATATATAATAAACCTGTTCGGAAACTATAGTTTTTTATGTAGCAAGGGCTGTTGTTTTCTTGCAGAAAAAGAAGCGCGCGTAAGGCGAATGAGGAAACGTATGAAAAAGATGTGGGCGATTGTTTTCGCGGTGGTTTTAGCAATGAGTTTGGTTTCGTGCGGCAAAAAGGTGCGCGTGATGAAGAACACGGCGGAAGCGGAGGCGTTTATCTCGGAGATTTCGCCCACGATGATTCCGCGTTCGGCAGGGATTTTGGTGAGTTTTACGCGCGATATTTCTGGCTCGGCAGAAAAAGCCTTGAAAATCGACGGCGCAAAGGGAACGTGGGAGCAACTCGATGCGCGCACGGTGCGGTTTACTCCCGATGTGCCGTATAAATCGAGCGCAGAAATGTGCGTGGCGATAGATTTGAAAAAGCTCTTTGATTTAAGCGAAAATCTCAATTATTATCATCAATTCATTGCCGAAAAAGCCGATTTTTCTCTTGATTTGGACGGTTTCGAGATTATCGACGGCGACGATGAGTTTACGCTTTCGGGCACGCTCCGCACGGACATTCCCGAAACGCTCGAAACGGCAAAGAAACTGCTTTCGGCAAATTACAACGAAAAACTGTTGATAACGTGGGACGAAATTGAAAAGACGAACAGCCGCTTTTTCACGATTTCAGGCATTAAGCAAGGCTCAAGCGACCGCACGCTCCGCCTTTTGCTCGACGGAAAAGCCATCGGAGCGGACAAAACAATGCGCAAAAAGTACACGATAGCCAAAAAAGAAGCCTTCGAGGTTATTGACGTAAACCGCAAAAACGACAATACGATTTTGGTGAGCTTTTCCAGCCGCCTGCAAGAGAATCAAGACCTTGACGACGTGGTGATTGCGCACGCGGCAAACGGGTTTAACGCAAAAATCGACGCAAACATCAACAAGAACATTCTCACGTTCTACACGGACGGCTCTTGGCAGAATGTTGCTGTGCTCAAAGTGCAGGATACGCTGTTGAACGAGAGCAATGAATACTTGGCTTCAATGGTGGACATCATTTCGGGCATCGAGTGGGAAAAGCCTGAAATCAGATTTATGAATGACGGCGTGATTATTCCGACAAGCCGCGACACTTACTTAACGGTCGGAACGAAAAACGTGAACGCGCTTTTGATTCAGGCGTATGCGATTTATAATCACACGATGTCGCAGTTTTTGCAGGTGAATGAGCTTGACGGCGCAAAGGAATTGTACCGCGTGGGCGAACCTGTGTGGGAGAAAAAGGTCGCGCTGGATTGGAAAGACGATTACGCGAACCAGTTTGTGCCGCGCTCGCTTGATTTGTCGGAACTCGTGAAAAAATATCCGCAGGGAATGTTCCAGATTCGCGTTACCTTCCGCAAAGAAGACATCAAATATGTCTGCCGCGATAATCACCGCGATTTTTCGCATTTGCCTTTCCCCGAAAACACGATTGGCGAGGAAGAAGGCGACGGGGAGTCGAGCTGGTGGGATTATTACAATGATATGGATTATGAAGACCGCCGCACGTTCTGGTATTACGATGACGACCCGTGCCACCCCGCATATTATATGCCGCGCTACAATTCGAATTGCTTAATCAAGCGCAATGTGTTGGTATCCGACCTCGGCATTATGGCAAAATCAGAGACCGTGCAAGGCGAAGAGGTGCTGCATATTACGGTGGCGGATTTGAAGAGCACGCGCGCGGTAGCGAATGCTGACGTGGAAGTGCTGTCGTTTGTCGGCTCAAAGATTGCAAGCGGCAAAACAGACAAGGACGGCTTTTTTACGGCAAAGACAAACGGCAAGGCGTATCTTGTTACGGCGAAACTGAACAATCAAGCCTCCTATTTGCGTTTGTCGGCGGCGAACACGTTGAGTGTTGACCATTTTGAAATCGGCGGCGAAAGAGCTAAAGACGGTGTAAAGGGCGCAATTTACGGAGAGCGCGGCGTGTGGCGACCAGGCGACAAAATGTATTTAACGTTCGTTTTGCAAGACGAGAAAAAGACGCTGCCCGAAAATATCCCAGTCTTATTCGAGCTTATCGACCCGCTCGGGCGAAGCACTATGCAGAAAACGCTCACGAGCGGCGTGAACGGCTTTTATGCAATCGAAGCAAAGACGGAAAGCGACAGCACAACGGGATTATGGCAAGCGAAAATCAAGGTTGGCGGCAACGAATGGACAAAATCGCTCCGTGTAGAAAGCGTTGTGCCGAACCGATTATCGATTAGCCTTAGCGCAGACAGCAAAATCCTTGACACAGGCAGAAATTATTTTACGCTCAAAGGTGCGTGGCTTCACGGTGCGCCGACTCCGCACTACAAAGCTGATGTGTCGATTTCGTTCTCTCCGTCGCGTACGGCTTTTGACGGCTACAGCGAATACACGTTCACGAACCCGATGAACTCATACAGCTCAAGTCGAGAAACGATTTGGGAGGGCGAACTCGACGAAAACTCAACAGCAGAGTTCTCCGAGCGGCTTGAAAACGAAGACGACGCGCCAGGAATGATGAAAGCGAATATGATTAGCCGCATTTTTGAGCCGTCGGGGGCATTTTCAACGCAAAGCACGCAATTTGACTTTTCGCCCTATTCTCGATACGTCGGCTTGAAGTTGCCAAAAGGCGACGCGGCGCGCGGAATGCTTTTGACCGACACAGACCACACCTGCGATGTTGCACTTTTGACACAAGACGGCGAGAAATGCGAAAGAGGCGAGCTTCGCTATAGCATATACAAACTCGAATGGAAATGGTGGTGGGAAAAAGACGCGCTCACAAACTCTTCTTTTGTGTCAAGCGAATCATCAGCATTGATTGATTCAGGAGAGTTCTCGGTCAAAGACGGAAAAGGCTCATTTACCCTCCGCGTGAACTATCCAGACTGGGGACGCTATCTTGTTGTTGTGGAAGACCCGAACGGGCACAGCGCAGGCAAAATCGTCTACATCGATTGGCCAGGCTGGGCAGGCAGAGCGCAAGAGGGCGGCAGTGGAAGCGCACAAAGCGTTACGCTCATCTGCGATAAAAAGCAATACAGCGTCGGCGAAAATGCGGCGGTGTCGTTTGCGTCAAGCGAAGGCGGTCGCGCACTCGTTACGATTGAGAAAAACGGCGAAATCTTAAAGCAAGAATGGCTTGAAACAAAAAAAGACACGACGGTATATAAATTGCCGCTCACCGCACAAATGTCGCCGAATGTCTATGTGCATATCACGCTTTTGCAGCCGCATCAGCAGACGGCGAACAGCTTGCCGATTCGTCTTTTCGGAGTCGTGCCTGTCTTGGTCGATAATCCTGCAACAAAGCTAGAGCCTGTTATCACGACAAGCGATATATATGAGCCAAACACAGACGTTACAGTAAGTATCAGCGAAAAGAGCGGCAAGGCGATGACATACACGGTGGCTGTCGTGGACGAAGGGCTTTTAGGCTTAACGAACTATCACGCGCCAGAGCTCAGAAGTGAGTTCTATAAAAAAGAAGCCTCACAGATAAAGAGTTATGATTTATATAAATATGTAATGAATGCCTATTCAGGAAAGCTCGAATCGCTGCTGTTAATCGGCGGCGGCGACGGCGGAGAGGACAATCGCGACAGGGATTCTAACCGATTCACGCCGATTGTGAAATTCTTTGGTCCATACACGCTCGAAGCAGGGCAAAAACGGGCGATTACCTACAATGTAGGCGAATACATCGGAGCGGTGCGGACGATTGTCGTCGCAGGCGGCAACGGTGCATACGGACAGGCGGAAAAAACGAGCGCAGTCAAAGCCGATTTGATGATACAGCCGTCAATTCCGCGCACTCTCGGCACAAAAGAAAACATCGACCTTCCGCTCACCGTCTTTAACGGCACAGACAAAGAGCAACGCTACACCGTTTCGCTCACATCTACAGGCGCGCTCTCGTTAAGCGAAACAAAGACCGTTACAGTCGGCGCAAATGCAAATGCAACGATTTCTTTCAAAGTGAAAACCGATAAAGAGGGAAAAGCAGATTTTATCTTTGCGGCACAAGCAGGCGGCAAAAACGCAGAGAGCAAAACAAGCGTCGATATTTTATCACGCGGACTTGTCGTAACGTATCGAACACCGTTTGAAATCGACAGCGGAAAGACAAAAAAAGTGTCTGTCGCTTCTCCTTTAGAAAGCGCAAAACTCGATTTAGAGCTTTCGACGTTCCCTGCGATAAATCTCGACGAGCGGCTTTCTTCTCTCATCTCTTACCCGCATGGCTGCATTGAGCAAATCACATCGGGCGGATTTCCGCAGATATATTTACCGACGTTCTTAAAGCTCACAGATGAGCAAGCGGACACGGTCAAAGCAAACGTGAAATCGGTCATTGAACGCTACCCGAATTATCAGACAACTTCGGGCGGAATGGGCTATTGGCAAGGAAACAGCGAGCCTCATGAATGGGGAAGTTGCTATGCACTGCATTTCTTAACAGAAGCGCGGAGAAACGGCTATCTTGTTTCAGATAAACTCTATGAACCGCTTGCAAAATACGTTGAAGACAAAGCGTCAAAATGGACTCCGAACGATTTAGACTACACTATCCAAGCGTATCGCGTCTTTGATTTGGCACTCGCAGGCAAAGCAAACATCAGCGCAATGAACCGCCTCAAAGAAGCAATAAAAGAGATGGATTCTGATGAAACAAAAATGCTGCTTGCTGCCTCTTATGCGCTTTCTGGGCGAAAAAAGGTTGCGCAAGAAAGTGCCGACAGCATAAAAGTGTCATTCGGCAAAAAGAACAGCCGATTAACAGGCTACACGTTCCATTCAAATTACCGCGAAAAAGCGATTTGGCTTTTCGTCGATACAATGCTTGGCGGAAGCAGAAACGCGCTTCGGGTCGCAAAGGAAATCGGAGAAACACTCTCTTCAGACACATGGCTAAACACACAGGAAATCTCGTGGAGTTTACTCGCGCTTATTCCGTATTATCAAGGCACAGCAACTGAAAATGCGCAATATGAGCTCACAGCAAACGGCAAGAGCGAAAAAGATTCGTTCAGCTCTCAAGCGATTATAAAGAGCCTTGAAGCAACAGCCTCCAAAACGCAAGAAATAAGCGTGAAAAACACAGGAAAAGCCACGCTGTTCGGCACGCTGAGCGCAACTGGGCGAGCGGCAGCAGGCGAAGAGAAAGCGAAATCGGAAAATCTTGAATTGAGCATTGCATACACCAAAGACGGAGAGGACGTAAGCGAAAAAGAGCTGAAAATCGGCGACACGTTCACGATTACTATCGACGTTACAAACACGACAAGAAGCGATTGCCAGAATATCGCTCTCACGTTCCCCATTCCAACGTGCTGGGAAATCAACAACGAGCGAATCGGGCTTGACAGCGACGAAGATTCAAATTATGACTATCAAGACATAAAAGACACCGCTGTTTACACCTATTTCTCACTCGACGGAAGACGAACGAAGACGTTTACATTCTCTGCTACAGTTGCATACTCTGGCTCGTATTACGTCCCAGCCGTAAGCGCAGAAGCGATGTACGACAACAGCTACAGTGCGCTTATTCCTGGAAAATATGTGGAATAATCTTTCCTCACGCCTAAAAATCATCGCGGTACTGCTATTGCCCTATGCGCTATTTGCATTGGCAATAGTGTTGCCGTCGCATTTTGTCGATAAAGCCGAGCCGATTTCTTTCGCGCTTTACGACAAAAACGGCGTTTTAATCGGCGCAAGCGTTGCCTCAGACGGTCAATGGCGATTTGAAAAAGGCGACGTGCCTGCCGACTTTGAAAAAGCAATCATACTTTTTGAAGATAAGCGGTTTTATGCACATCACGGCATAGATTTCTTGTCGCTGTTCCGAGCCGCCGCGTCCGACCTCAAAGCAAGAAAAATCGTGTCGGGCGGTTCTACCATCACCATGCAACTCGCACGCCTTTTGCACAAAAACCCCAAGCGCACCTTTTTCCAAAAAGGCAGAGAAGCCCTCGAAGCCGTTGCCCTCGAAGTTTTGTACACCAAAAAAGAGATTTTATCGATGTATTCCTCTCTCGCTCCGTTCGGCGGGAACGTCGTGGGCTTAGAAGCGGCGTCTTGGAGGTATTTTGAGCGCGAACCGTTCAGTTTGAGCATTGCTGAATACGCCACTCTCGCCGTTTTGCCCAATCAGCCATCGCTTGTGCGCCTTGACAAAAACAGCGAAAAACTCAAAACAAAGCGCAATGCCCTTTTGAAAAAGCTCTTTGAAGCGCATTACATCGACAGGGAACAATATGAGCTTTCGCTTGCCGAGCCGCTGCCCCAAAAGCCGCACAATTTGCCGCAATACGCACCGCACTATCTTGAAGCGATGAAATCTTCTTCAAACAATGCTCAGAAAAACAAAGTCTATACCTCTCTTGATTTGAATATGCAAAAAAACGCCGCGCGCATTCTCGAAAAGTGGTCGGCTCAATTTGCCAAAAAAGGCATAAACAACGCCGCTGTTTTAATCATTGACACCCCAACGCTTTCACCCCTCGCCTACTGCGCAAACACCGACTATGGCGGAGATGAGCGCAACAAAGACACCTACGCCGTGGATATGATACAAGCGCGGAGAAGTTCGGGGAGTTTGCTCAAGCCGTTTTTGTACAACGCAATGCTAGAAGCAGGGCAGATTTTGCCTACACAAATCGTCATCGACATTCCCACCCGAATCGGCTCGTACAAGCCCGAAAACAATGTTTTAGGCTATCGCGGCGCACTCAAAGCAGACGAAGCCCTCACCCGCTCGCTCAATATTCCCGCAATCCGTTCACTGCGCACGTTTGGCGTTGCCCGTTTTCTTGATTATATGAGAGCGTTCGGCATTACCACGCTCGACAGAACGCCTGCGGAATACGGTCTGCCGCTCATTTTGGGCGGAGGCGAAGTTACGATGTGGGAAATCGTGCGCGCATATGCACGTTTGGCGAATTCTCACACGGCGAGTTCATACATCACGCTGTCGGCATTGGCGGAGGGAATTCGCCCCGAGGGAGAAGAGCTGTGGAAATCGTATAAAGGCGCAAAGAAAATCGCGTGGAAAACAGGCACATCGAACGGCTACCGCGATGCGTGGGCTATCGGAGTAACGGCAGAATACACCGTCGGCGTGTGGATTGGCAATGCGCAAGGCGGCGGCAACAGGGAATTAAAGAGCATCACAACCGCCGCTCCCGTGTTGTTCGACATATACGCCACGCTCGGACAAACGCACTTTTTACCCAAGCCCACCGCCGACCTTGAAGCCGTTACGATTTGCGCCGATTCAGGCTATCTGGCAGGCACGAACTGCACTCACACCGCCGTCATCGAAAAGCCCGCATCCGCCCCTCTCGGCTCGCCCTGTCCCTACTGCACGCTTATCACGCTCACACCCGACAAAAAATACCGCGCCACTATCGACGATATGACGGGCGAATATCAAGGACAATTCCCGATAACAGAAAAATGGTTCGTCCTGCCGCCTGCGCTCGAATATTATTACGCCAAAACAGCCGCGTTTTACAAAAAGCTGCCGCCCTATCCGCCGAATCACCCCGCAACCGCCGACACCGATTCTCTTGCAATCACGTTTCCGCACCACCGCGCCGAAATCATTATCCCGACCGAAATCGACGGCAAAAAAGGCGCAACGATTTTGCAAGCCGTAACGAGAGACAAATCCGCTTCATTGTTTTGGGACATCGACGGAGATTTCATCGGCGTAACGCGCGACATACACGAGTTCGCCGTAACGCTAAGCGCAGGCAGCCACACGCTCACCGTTACCGACTCGAACGGCAATCTAAAAACCGTAACTTTCACCGTCCGCGATTAGCGTTTTTTATGTATGGTATAACTAAGGAAATGATAGTGCAGCTTCATATACGCCAGACATATTCACTCCATAAAAAATGCCCGCGATAAAAGCGAGCATTATAGCATTTTTATTACTGGTTTGTGGCAGAATGCAAAACCCCTCTAAAGCTCCCCAAAGAACTGCATACCAGCACAGAACTTTGGATTTTCGCCAAACAGATACACTTGTTACCTGTTACTATCATTTTATCACAGCTATTTTTTTTGTCAACTCATTTTCGTCTGTTTTCACCCCTCGTTCCGCAATGTACTTTTCTTTCACATTCTCCCTGCTTTTATATTTTTCTCTATTATGCTATAAGTATACGCAACAAAGCTATCAAAGGAGGTTGATTATATGTGCAATTTAAGCTACGGAATCTTAAAGCAGGGCTATGATAGCGGTGTATCCTTAGGTCTCTCGCAGGGAATGACAGTTGCATTGAAAAATCTAATGAAAAATACGAACTTCACGCTTGATAAATCAATG
>CALBGU010000263.1 GCA_937893155.1 uncultured Treponema sp.
ACAAAATTCGCACCATTATTGCACCATAAAAGAGCGAAAAAGCATTTATTTTTGCCTTTATTGCACCATAAATGCAAAAACAAGCGTTTAGTTTGCATTTTATGATACAATAAATGTCGACTAAGCGTTTAGTTTGCGTTTTATGGCACAATAAACGGCGACTAAGCGTTTAGTTTGCGTTTTATGGTGTCATAATTGCAGAAAATCCGTCTTACTGCACTCGTTTTAGTACGTCACAAAGCGATTTCGCCTCACGTTCACCTTTGATAAAAAAGAAAAAAGTGGAAATCTCACCAAAAGCGTGGCATAATAAAAGTATATGATTGGTATTTATTTGCATTTATTTCTTATCGCGTGTGCAACAGGCGCGCTTATTTTTGCAATTAATTTCTTTATTTTAGGCGGCGGAAAATGGTACGTTCGGCAATACACGCTGCTTTTAGGCATCACCACGTTTGTTATCAACACAAGTTACGCGCTTCTTGCATTCAGCGCAGACACGAGCAAGGCTGTTTTCCCGCATTTTGCGGGCGTTTTGGCTATCAATATCTTTTTGCTGCTGGAAGTGTTGTTTGTGTTGCAATCGCTTGAGGTGAAACGGAGTTGGATTATTGGCATTATTTCGTTTTTTGCAGTGTATCTCATTTTTGATTTGATAATTTACGGCACGAACGAAACTTTTTTGTATATTCGCCACGACGGACTTTTTACGGGCTACGAAATCCAAAAGAAAACGCATTTTGCATTCCATTATTCATACATTGCGGTGATTGCAGTTACGCTGTTTTCGCTCGGGGTAAAATGGTACAAGACGCAAAAAATAAAACACGACAAAAAATTTGTTCTGCGCTTGATTTGGGCGAATCTGCTTTTGATTGTCGCCGCAATTCCCGAACTTTCAATGCTCAATCGCCCCTTAAAATACCCCTCGTTTTCGTTTTGTTTGTGCTTTACGGGGGTGTTTTTTCTGTGGCACTATGCGGTATCGATGCAAGCGGCATTCACTCCGACAATCCGCAACACCGCGACGGAAGTTTTTGGAATGATTGATGTACCGATTGTGATTTTCGATTTAGCAGGCGTAATAAAGCTGTTTAATCCGAGTGCGCAAATCGTGCTTCACATTTCAACGCGCGAACAACAGACGATTCGCGATATATTGCAGCTTTCGGACGTGGAAACGCTGCGGCTTCTCGCCAAAGCAAAGCATGGCGAAAAAAGCGAATGGCTCACGAAAACCAAAACCGAGGGCAAACGGTGTCGCCTTAAATGCTTTATCAAGTTCGACAGCACTGTCGAGCCGTTTTGCGTTATCGCGACAACAGAGCTGCTTGAAGGCTGAGAATAAAAGGATACAATATGAAAGAGTACAAAACGTATCAAGTTGCAATCATCGTGGCGTTCAGTGTGTTTTCCAATTTTTTAGGCAGACTTTTTTCCGATATTTTACAGCTTCCCGTTTGGCTTGACTCATTCGGCACTTTTCTTACCGCGTATGTATTAGGTCCTGCGTGCGCCGTGATAGTTGGTGCTTCGTGCAATATTTTCTATGCGCTTTTTTTTCCGAAATACATCTTTTTTGTGCTTCCGAGCGTTTGTATTGCGCTTGTCGTGGGGCATTTTTCGCGAAAAGGCTCTCTTGACACGATGCTTCAGACGATGAGTTTGAGCGTGCTTGTTACGATTGTGTGCGTGATAACCCAAACAGTGCTGAACATCTTCGTATTCGACGGCAAAATCAATAATCTCTGGGGAGACGGCATTGTGGCTCTGCTGAAAAGCCGCGGCGTTTTTTTCCCGATTTGCGTTCTGGTGGGGCAATTCTATGTGGATTTTGTGGACAAAGTTATTACGCTCGGCGCGCTGTTTTATTTTATCCGCATTTATCGCGCGCTCAAACAGCGTCTCCCCCACTTCTTAAAGATGAATATCATCGTGTTTTCAATCGTGTTGGGTGCGTTTTTTGTGATTCCTTCCACCGTTTTTGCCGAGGAAAAAAATTTTAATTCGTATGTCCGCACGGTTTACAACGGGCTGAACGGCATTCCCAGCGGTGAAGTCAACGACATCGTGTCCACCAACGACGGTATTATGTGGATTGGCTCGTATGCAGGGCTGTATCGGCACAACGGCACGGAATTCCGCTTTATGCACGAGTTCGATTCGATTCGTTCGGTGAAATGCCTCTATGTTGACGACGAAGGCAGGCTTTTTGTGGGCACGAACGACAACGGGCTTTCTATCGTGATTAACGAAACCGTGATGAACGTGCTAGAAGAAAAAAACGGACTTCCTGCCGACAGCGTTCGCTGCATTACGCGCAGTTCCGATGGATTTTACTACGTCGGCACGGCAAGCGAAATGGCGGTGATTTCCATAAACGGCGGGCTTGAGGTGGCGGCGGTCATCAGCGAAATTGAGAGTGCGAAAAAAATTACCGCAGACGACAGCGACCGCGTGGCAACGGTAACGTCTGACGGCACGCTTTTTATTGTGCAGGACAAAAAAATCGTATGGGATTCAAAAAGCACAGGCGAACATTTTACAACGGCGGCATTCGGCACGGACGGGCTTTTGTATGCCACCACGGAGAAAAATACGCTGCTCGTTTTTGAGCTTTCGGGCAATCCTGTGCGCATTGTGGAAGCCGTTCATTCAATGGATTGCGGTTCGCTTCGGCATATCAATGCAATCAATTTTGTGGACGACTGCATTTTTTTGTGCGCAGACAACGGCGCGGGCTATTTGCATAACGGCGCGTTTTACCTCATTGAAACAGGCGATTTTAATAACTCAATCGACCATTTAACGATTGATTATCAGGGCAATTTTTGGTTTTCGTCTTCGCGTTTGGGGCTGCTCAAAATGTGCGAATCCGAGTTTTCGGACGTGTATTCGGCGGCAGGTTTTGAAAACGCGGTGGTAAATGCCACGCTCAAATATCACGGCGATTTGTATTTTGCCACCGACAGCGGACTGTTGATGTCGAGCGCAGAAACGGGGCAGAAGAGCGAAAATGAGCTAACGCGATTGCTGTTTAATACGCGCGTCCGCTGTTTGACCGAAGACAAAAACGGCGTTATGTGGATTTGCACAAAGTCCAAGGGCATTTTGAGTTTTGACGGCAAAACCATAAAACGCTTTGGCGAGGGGAAAAATTTTCGCGTGGCAATTCCGCTTTCTGACGGCTCGATTGCGGCGGGCACAAACGACGGCTTGTGTTTTATAAAAGAAGATGCAATCGTTGAAACGCCGGAAATCCAAGATATGAACAACCAGTTTGAAAACCCGACCGTGCTTTGTCTCACGGAACTGCCAAACGGCAAAATTATGGCAGGAACGGACGGCGGCGGGCTTGTTGTCATCAAAAAAAATAAGGCGCAAAACTGGGAAATCGAGCGGCTGTTTAAGCGCGGCAATGGGCTTTCATCGAACGTCATTTTGCGCATTATTCCCGACCGTGCTTCTGAGAAAAACAGCGTTTTCGTGGTAACGAGCAATGCCATTTGCTATATCGACATTGAAAACTTTGTGGGCGGGCAGGATTTGGAGCTTTTTTCGGTGCGGATTTTGAACAATTTTCCGTATTACAACAATTACGACCTTGTTATTCACGGCAACGATATTTTTGTGCTCGGCAGCGCGGGGATTTTCGTGGTGAACCGCGATGAGCTGCTGTCGGGAAAGGAGAGGGTGGATTTTGAGCTTTTGGATTTGAAAAAAGGGCTTCGGAGCGCGCTCACGGCGAATTCGTGGAATTATCTTGATGAAAACGGGAACCTGTTTCTTTCGTGCGGCACGGGAGCAAGTTGTTTTAATCTCAATAATTACGGCAAAAACGACCGCTCATACCGAATGCAGTTAAAATCCGTGTTGGTAGACGGAAAACGTCATATTCTGCAAAAAGATATTTCGTTCGTTATCCCCGCCGAATGTGAAACCGTGGAAATCGCGCCCGAAATCATCAATTATTCTATCAACAATCCATACATCAGCGTGTGGCTCGAGGGTGTCGATGAAAAACCGTATATTCTTCCACAGCGAGACCTCTCCAGTTCCATTTACACAAACTTGAAATCGGGAACGTACCATTTTCATCTTGCGGTTTTGGACGCAAAAGGGCACAAAATAACCGAGGAATCCGTCTATTCGCTCACCAAAGCGCACCGTTTTTACGACAACTGGTGGTTTATGCTCTACGCGGTCGGGGTGTTTGTGCTTGCGGTGGCATGGCTTACATGGTATTCAACGTCGATGATTCTCAAGCGGCGAATGGAAAAGCAAGAAAAAGAAATGCAGGTCATCAAAAATCAAATGCGTATGGGAAACGAAACGATTTTTGCGATTGCAAACGCCGTGGAAGCCCGCGATAAAAGCACAGGACGCCATTCTTTCCGCGTGGCAGAATATTCGGTGCTGATTGCGCGCGAATTGGGATTTTCGGAAGAAGAACTTGAAGGAATCCGAAAGACAGGGCTTTTGCACGACATCGGAAAAATCGGCGTTCCCGATTCCATTTTGAACAAGCCCGCAAAATTGACCGACGAGGAATATGCGATTATGAAAACGCACGTCAATATTGGCGGCGAAATCCTAAAAGATTTCACGATCATTGAAAACGTGGCAGACGGCGCGAAATATCATCACGAGCATTTTGACGGCTCGGGCTATCCCAATCATCTGCGCGGAGAGGAAATCCCGCTGAACGCCCGCATTATCGGCATTGCGGACGCTTTTGACGCGATGACCGCAAACCGCATATACCGAAAAGCGCTGGATATGGATTTTGTGGTAAGCGAGCTCAAGCGTTGCGCAGGAACACAGTTTGACCCCGCGCTCGCCGCGATTATGGTGGAGCTGATAGAAAGCGGAAAACTCGATGTGCACAATGTGTTCAATAAAAGCGCATCGGTGTCATAACAGCTTCCAAGGAACATTTTATGAGACTAAAAAACAAATACACCATCACCAGTTTAACCGTGATTGCCGTTATTGGAATCATCTTTCTCTGTGTAAAAGTATTCAGTCAGGATTTTTCTGCCAAAAAGGTAAAAGTCGGGTTCATCTACATCGGCGACACCAGCACGGCATACACAAATAATTTTTTCCGCTCCCAACTCGAACTAGAAGACGCACTCGGCTCAAATCTGGAAATCGCCGCAAAATTCAATGTTACTGAAAACGATTGCGAAAAGGCGCTTTCCGAGTTGATTGAAGAAAAATGCAGTATCATTTTTGCCACCAGCTACAGCTACGAGAATGCCACAAAAGAAGCCGCCGCCAAGCACCCAGAAATCCAATTTTGCCACGCAACAGGCAAAGCCACGCACGAAGAGCCGTTTTTGGCAAACTACCATAATTTTATGGGCACCATTTTTGAAGGCAGATACATTTCAGGACTAGTCGCAGGAAAAAAACTCCTTGAGCTTATCGAAAATGGACAGGTGGAGCGCGCACACGCAAAAATCGGCTACGTTGCGGCGTTCCCCTCCCCCGAAGTCATCTCGGGCTACACGGCGTTTTTTCTGGGGGTGCGCAGTATCGTCCCCGAAACCGTGATGAGCGTCAAATACACAAACACGTGGAGCAATCAAATCATCGAAAAAAAATACGCCGAGGCGCTCATCAACGAAGGCTGCGTCATCATCTCGCAACATTCAGACACCACAGGACCTGCAATCGCCTGCGAAGAGATGAGCTCAAAATATAAAAAGACCGTCTTTCACGTCGGCTACAATCAAAGTATGACCGACGTTGCGCCCACCACCTCGCTCGTGTCGTGCCGCATAAACTGGACGCCGTATCTGATTGCCGCGGTCAAAGCCGTATTGCGCGGGAAAAAAATCGAAGATATGATAAAATCGCAATACAAGGCGAACGACACTGGATTCGGCTTTAATCGCGGCTGGATTGAAATCATCGGATTAAACAAACTGATTATGGCAAAAGACTCCGACACAGACATCGAAAAGGTGATTAAGATGTTCAAAACGGACAGTCTGACGGTGTTTCAGGGCAATTACATCGGAGTCAATCCGTTTGACGACAGCGATGTATGGGATTTGCAAAAGCCGTTCCCCGAAAACAAAACCCAATCCGCGCCCGCCTTTTGCTACGTCCTCAAAGACGTTATCACCATCGAAAACTAGCCTTCGCCGCCGTTTGCCAATGACAGACTTATAAATTAGCATACCTTTTAAAACACCTCCAACTTTTGCTGCAGCAAGGGGCTTAAGCCCCTTGTCAAAACTATATTATCGAACAGGTTTATTGACCAATAATTCCCTCACCGACTGCTTGGACGTTCAATTATTGAACAATAATTCATTCACCGACTGCTTGGACAGCCAATTATTAACCAATAATTCACTCACCGACTCTTCGGACGACGAATTATTGACTAATAATTCACTCACCGACTCTTCGGACGACGAATTATTGACTAATAATTCCCTCACCGACTCTTCGGACAACGAATTATTGACTAATAATTCACTCACCGACTACTTGGACAGTGAATTCTTGAAAAAGAACGGCGCAAGAACTCGTTTCTGTAAAAAAGGCGAATGTGATAATGACACTTGCACATTGATGAAACAAAGCGTATAATTTGCAAGCGTCAAGGACGACGATAAATACTCGCCGCCCTTTTTATTTTTGTTTTTTGGAGGAAAGAAATGAAAAAATCTGCATATGCAGTATTCATTGCGTCGGTGCTTCTTGCGTCTTGCGGCGGCAAGAAAGAAGCAGCGCACAAAACCTACACGTACCGCGATACGATGACAATCCCGTCAACGTGGAGCCCGACAGACTGGACGACCGAAAACGAGAATATCATTCTCTCGATTATTACCACACCGCTTTTTGATTTTTATCCGAACGAAGCGCAGGACGGCTACGAAGTGGTTTGCGAAATGGCAGAAAAAATGCCCGAAGACATTACCGCGCAATATGCAGGAAACGCGCTTTATGGCGTTCCCGCCGACGCACAAAGCGGCTATGCGTGGAAAATCACGCTCAAAAAGGGCTTGACGTGGGACAACGGCGAGGAAATCACCGCAGACGATTACGAGTATTCGATACAGCAGTTTTTGAATCCCGAGATGAAAAACTACCGCGCGTCCAGTTTTTACAGCGAATCAATGCCGCTGGCGAACGCAAAGGCGTATTACGACGGCGCGGTGTCGTACACCGATATTTTGGGCGAAGACGGCTATGCGGCGGTAAACGACGCGGATATGTGGACGAGCCTTACGGTGCCGATTAAGTTTTTCGGCGACAGCGCAGAGAATAACGGTGGCGAGAGCAGCGACGCAGACAAATGGAAGGACGGAGATGCGGATTTGTGGAAACGCGCCGTAGAGATTTCGGGCGGACACACTTATTTTCCGCTCACCGATGAATTAAAGCACATCTATCTTACCGTGTCAGCCGCATTCGGCGATAAAAACGGCGAGGCATACAAGGAATGGTGTTTTTCGCGCGCAGAGAAACAGGCAACGCCGTGGCAAGACGTGGGATTTATCAAAAACAGCGATTATGAGTTTACGGTGGTGCTTTCCAAGCCGCTCACGCCGTTTATGTTCTTGTATCACAGCGAATCGTTTTCATTGGTGAGAGAGGATTTGTACGAGGCAAACAAGAAAGCGGCAGGCGACATCGTAAAGAGTTCCTACGGCACGAGTGTGGCAAATACGGCTTCATACGGTCCGTATTTTGTAAGCAATTTTCAGGGCGACAAGAGCATTACACTTTCTAAGAACGAAAAATGGTTCGGCTATTCTGACGGCAAGCACCAAAATCAATATCAGACCACCGCATTGCAATTCGAGTTCTTGACCGACCACAACACAATTATGAATCTGTTTTTGCAGGGCGCACTTGACGGCGTTGCGCTTTCGGCGACCGATATGGACAAGTACGGCAACAGCGAATATCGCAAGGATACCCCGCAAAGCTACACCTACAAGTTTTCGTTTAACACCGACCGAAAATCGCTCGAGCGCGAAAACGAAAACGGCGTAAACCATTCGATTATTGCAAACAAGGATTTCCGCCACGGCATTTCGCTGTCGCTTGACCGACAAAAATGGGTTGAAACCACCGCACCCGCGTCTGACGCAGGCTATGGGCTTATCAATTACGCATACGTTGCCGTTCCCGAGACGGGCGAATTGTACCGCAATACCCAAGAGGCAAAAGCCGCACTCACCCGCTTTTACGGCACGGAGCGCGAAGAAGACATCACGGGCTATGACCTTGCAAGCGCTCGGTTGTATTTCCAGAAAGCCTACGACGACGAAATTGCGGCAGGCTATCTCAAAGCCGACGACAAAATCCAGATTGACTATCACTGCTATGCTTCAAACGAGGGAAATCAGAGGCGCGTAACGTTCTTGCAGGATTCCGTAAACAAGGCAACCGAAGGCACATCTCTTGAAGGCAAAATCATCATAAAGCTCGTGGTTGACCAGAATTACTACAACAATATGCGTTCAGGAAATGCAGACCTTGCGCTTACCGCGTGGGGTGGAGCGGCGTTCGACCCATACAACACGCTCTGGTGCTACAGTGTGCCTTCCGCAAAGCACGAGTTCGGCTTTGACCCGCTGACCGAAACGCTGTCGATAGACATCGGCGGGAAAACAGTCACGAAAACATACAACGGCTGGTACGAGGCATTGTGCAACGGCGAATATTCAAACGCATCGAACGACGTAAAAAATCACATTCTTGCCGCAAACGAAGAGGGGCTTTTGTCGTATTACATTATGATTCCGTTGGAATATCTAAACTCAAGCGCATTGCTTTCTCAGCGGCTGGTGCGTACTCCAGACCATTTTATAAACGAGCTTGTTTCAAATTCACAGAAGAACATTCAGTTCCAAACGTTCACGATGGACGATGAGGAATGGGCGGCATACTGCAAGGAGCAGAACAATCAACTCAAATATTAACGCGGTGCGGTTTATTGAAACAAGGGGCTTAAGCCCCTTGCTTTTTCCGCATTGCGCAAGGTTTTGCGCGTATTTACCTAGGGATTGTTGCGGGGGCGCGGGCAGAATTGCGCGGTATACCATGCGCCAAGGTATCGCGGCACAAGGCTGGAGAATCGGGCGGCAAACTTCCATTTTGGCGAGAACACCGCGAAATGCCGTCCTTTTCTGGCGCATTTTATGCAGTGTGCAACGACTTTTTCTGCGCTTTTGCCGTGCCGCACCTCTTTTCGTGCGCCTGCACTCGCCACATTTGCAAACTCCGTGCTGACAGGTCCCGGGCAAAGGGCTGTTACGCTGATTCCGCGCGGTTTTAATTCGGCGGCAAGAGCAACCGAAAACGAAAGCACAAACGATTTTGTCGCACCGTACATTGCAAAATTACCCAACGGAATGAACGAGGCAAGGCTTGCCACATTCACGATTTTTGCGCCGCTCTTCAAAAACGGCAGGCACACCCCGCAAAATCCAGCCACGCTCGTGCAGTTTAAATCCACCATATCAAGTTGCACCTCAAGCGGTGTCGCCTCGAACGTGCCGTATGTGCCAAAGCCCGCGTTATTCACCAGCCACGAAATCTCGAAGGCTTCTTTTTGGTTCTCGCGCTCCACAAACGCCTTGAACTCCCCCACCCCGCGCTTTCCGCTGATGTCCATCACGACCGCTTTTGCATTCGCCCCTGTCTTTGTAATCTCTGCGGCAAGTTTTTCAAGCCTGTCGCCCCGCCTGGCAATAAGCCACATTTCACCGCCTTCTCCGGCAAGTTGTCGCGCAAAACATTCTCCCATTCCAGAACTTGCGCCTGTAATCACGATAATTCTTCTCATACGCGCAGTATAGCACGCTTTTCCCCTCTTGAAAATAAGGCGGATTTTATGGATAATTTTTGTATGAAAATGAATGGTATAACGAAAATCGTGTGTGCGGCGGCTGTTGCGCTCGTTTTGGCAGGCTGTTCCCGCAAACAAAACGCAGAAGAAGCGGAAAAAACAACACAAAGCGAAGAGACAACGGAGATGTCAGCGGAGGAAATCGCGCGGCAAGAAGCAGAAGCGCAGGCGCAGAAAGAAGCGGCTGAACGGGACGCGGCAATTACGGCATTTGTGGATTCGCTGTCGTTTCGGGAAGCGGCGTCGCAACTCTTTTTGGTGAATCTGCAGGGCAATGAGGATTTTGCCCCCGTGGAATTTGAAGACGGTCGCGCGATGATTCCGGGCGGATACATTTTCTTTTCGTTTAACGTGGCTTCATCGCCCGAAAAAATCATTGGATTCACGGATTCGATTGCGTCTTATTGCGAAGAAAATGCGCTTGTGCCGCCATATTTGTCGATTGACCAAGAAGGCGGGCTGGTAAACCGCCTGCGCGGAATTACGAGCAGTGTGCCTTCCTGCCGCACGATTGCCGCAAATTACAGCGAGGCAGAGGCGGCGGAACTCTACGAGAGCCAAGCGCGGCAGCTTTCGCTTTTGGGCTTTCATCTAAATCTTGCGCCGGTTACCGAAGCCGCCGTGGACGAAAACCGCGAGTTTTTGGGAACACGGAGCTATGGCGATGCTGAAACAGTGAAAAAATACGCAGCGATTGCAGTGCGCGCATATCAAAAAAATGGTATCGGCACGGTGCTCAAGCATTTTCCGGGCAACACAAACACCGACCCTCATTCCGGCTTGCCCGAAATCAAAGCAACGGACGAACTGCTTTCTGAAATGGTGGTTGAGCCGTTCCGTGCGGTTATTCAAAACGGAAATCCGTCCGCGATTTTGATGAGCCACGCCCGCACCAGCGCGCACGACGGCGACAAACCGGCGTGTTTTTCGCATTATTGGATTTCGGATATGCTGCGCGGCGAACTGGCATTTCAGGGCTTGATTTTCTCTGACGACATTTTTATGGCAGCGCTCGAAAAGAACGGCTATCCACCCGAAAAAGCCGTCATTCTTGCGATTGAAGCGGGCGTGGATTGCATTATGCTTTCTGAAAAACGATTCACGAGCGTCCTCGATGTGCTTGAGAAAAAAGCAACCGAAGATTCATCGTTTTTGGCACGAATAAAGGAATCTGCGCGGCGCGTGATTCGCTTCAAAATCGAATCGAATATTCTCGGCGTGGAAAAAGCGGAAACTGAAATGGGAGAGACAATCACCAAAATCGTTCCGGTCGCGCACAAAAATGCGCAAGAAAGGCTTTCGGCTTTCGTTTTGGAAAAGCAAAAAGGAGATTCGTGTGTCAAATAAAAAAAACGCGGTGAAAAAACTCTGCGGAGCTGCGGGTTTTAACGAATATTACGGCTCTCTTTTCGCCGAGCGATGGACAGCGCTCAAGGCGGCGCTTTCGGGCGATGTACGATACGCTGAATGGAATGCGGGGAAAGCGGCGTATTTTTTGGATTCAGGAAGCGTCCGCGCGGCTGCGACTCTTCCGCTCAAAGGTGCCAAGCGGATTTTGGATATGTGCGCCGCCCCCGGAGGCAAAACGCTCGTTTTGGCGTGCTTGATGGATAGCGATGCCGAGCTTTTTGCAAACGAACGCTCCTTTGACCGCTACAAACGCCTTTGCAGAGTGCTAGATGAGCATTTGCCCGCAGAGATTCGAGAGCGCGTACACGTTTCGTGCTCCGACGGCGCAACGCTGTGCAAACGCGAAAAATCGGCGTTCGACCGCATTTTGCTCGACGCACCGTGTTCTTCAGAGCGGCACGTTTTGGGCGACGAAAAATATTTGTCAGAATGGAGTCCATCTCGCATAAAAATGCTCTCCGCGACGCAATGGGCGCTATTTTCGTCAGCATTTCGGCTTTTGAGACAAGGCGGTTTTTTGGTGTATTCCACCTGTGCCTTGACAAAAAGCGAGAACGACGATATTTTACGGCGTGCGCTCAAAAAATTCGATGATGCCGAAATCTGCGACGTGCACACTTCGCCCTTTTCCACCGCACAGTCTGAACTGCAAAAAAGCATTGCACCATTTTGTGCCGCAGAACTTCCCGATTCCGAAGCGACGGAATTCGGTCAGCATATTCTCCCCGATTTGCAAAACGGGGCTGGTCCATTGTTTTTTTCGCTTGTAAGAAAAAAATGATTTTTTTGTAAAAAATTGGATTATTTTTAGAATTGCGATATAATTTTTATAGAGATTTTATGAAAAACAATTCTTATAGCACTTCGCGCGAAGAAAAACTTCAGCGAATAATAGAAAGTGAACGACTTCTCAATGAAATAAAAGATGTTGACGTGTTGCTTGAGCAGATTTTGTCAGAAGCACGGCTCATCGTACACGCAGATGCGGGGTCAATTTATGTCGTTGAGGGAAATGATCTCGTTATAAAATACGCACAAAACGATACGCAGCAAAAAAAACTGAATCCCGGCGAAAAATTGCCATACACATCAAATCGACATTATCCAATCAGCGAACAATCCATTTCGGGATACTGCGCAAAAAATATGGTTTTGGTCAATATTGCTGACGTATACACGATTCCCCAAAATTGTCCATACACCTTTTTCCGCAAAAACGACGATGATACGGGATATAAAACGGTTTCAATGCTTTCGATTCCAATAAAATCGGTTTCTGGAAAATTGCGTGGCGTGTTGCAGCTGATAAATGCGCTGGATTCTGCGGGAAATATCATCGCCTTTGATTCAGATGCTGAACTTTTTGCAACACATTTTGCAAGCAGTGCCGCGCAAGCACTCGACCGCTCTTATTTAACGCTCAATGCCTTAAAACGAATGACGTTAATGGCTCAATATCGCGATCCAAAGGAAACATTTGAGCACGTTGAACGCGTTTCTGCATTTTCGCTCGAAATTTACGACCGCTGGGCTGTGGACCATAACATTCCTGAATCTACCGCAAAAAAATTTCGAGATAATTTGAAAATTGCAGCAAAGTGCCATGATTTTGGAAAAGTTGGTGTTGAAGACAGAATTCTCAAAAAAGCAGGATTTCTCACCAACGACGAACGCGAAATTATGAAAGGACATACTTGCATTGGTGCTAAACTTTTTGCCGATGCTGAAAATGACCTTGATGAAATGTGTCTTGAAGTAACGCTCTACCATCACGTTTGGTGGAACGGAAACGAACAGGGCTACCCGGGAAAAGATGCGTACCGAAGCTACGAAGTCGGAATGCCTGTTTCAAAAACAGACCGACTTCAAGGACTCGAGATTCCATTATCAGCGCGGATTGTAGCGGTCGCAGATGTTTTTGATGCGTTAAGCCACAAGCGCGTTTATAAAACTGCATGGACTATCGAAGAGGCTATCAACGAAATAAAAAAAAGCAGCGGTACTCAATTTGACCCCGAAGTTGTAACCGCTTTTTTAGAAATAAAAGAACGGATTATTCTTATTTGCGAAGCGCTTGGTTAATTTTTTCTAAAATAAGTTTATCAAAGCAATTACAAAAGGCAGAAAATTCTTTATTTCCATAAGAATTTTTTGAATATCCAGATTTCAATCCTAACATAGAAATTGAAAGGCTTAAATTTCGCTCAGAAATATATTTTTCGATGTTGGATTTAGAAAATTGAACACCTCGGTCATTTATTACAGAAAAATCAGAATTAACCAGCCTTTCTGCAAATAAAATATCACGCGTAATTACAATATCAGAGTTTTGAAGTGAATTGAAAATAAAATTATCAGCTACGTCTTTTCCAGCCTCACATAACTTAAATTCCACAAATGGACTTTCGTCATCGGAAACAGAAATTACATGGTTTGCAACAAAAACTGCTTTTATCATCAGTTTTTTTGCGGCTTCAGAAACATATTGCCTAATTTTTACAGGACAAGAATCTGCGTCAATCCAAATACACATTTTTTGAATTATAAAACTGTATCAATCATTTTTATCATTGCGGCAGTACGTTTTGATGACTCCTCATTTTTGATTTCATCTTCTGCCGTCTGTTGCGCAATCTTACTTTTCTCGCGATATAACTCATCGCACAACATAATTCCTGATAATATAGAAACTTGCAAAGGATTTTTTAGATGACCGCGCTTTTCAATCTGCGCAGTCATCTCGGCATAATAACTAAGAAGTTTCTTCAGATATGTATCGTCCTCTTTTGCCTCAATAGCGAATGAAGAGCCCAACACATCAATCTGCAATTTACCCATTTTGTTATCTATACCTTAGAAGAAAATATCGTTTAGAACTGACCCTGAGAACCATTATTATATGGGTCTGATTGGTTATTATCTCCGCCAACGTAAGAATAATCCACCGTCTCTTCAGAAGATGAACTATCTCCGTTTGCAGACTCAAGGACGGTATTTTCAACAGTGTTGAGACGGTCGAGAGCACTAAGGATACCTTCTTCAATCTTATTCTGGTCGCTCTGGAAAGAATTGAACTGCTCAGACTTTGCATCAAGAGCGCTCTGAAGTTCTGCACACTTTGCTCGCAATGCAGAATTTTCTGCATTCAACTGTGTAATCTTTTCGACTGCACTTCCAACTTTCTGCTCTAACAACTGAACTTGATCTAGTGAAATCATATAATTACCCTTCGTGCCCCAAAAATTTAAGCGTTAATAGCCTTTTTAGCTACTTCAACAACAGCCTTAAATGCAACCTCATCTTCAATCGCGAGATTGCTCAACGCTTTGCGATTGATTGCTACACCAGCCTTTGTAAGACCATCAATAAATCTTGAATATGAAAGACCTTCAGCACGAACAGCAGCATTGATACGAGTAATCCACAACTGGCGGAAATCACCCTTGCGGTCGCGACGATCAATATACGCATGATTCAACGCCTTTACAACAGCGTCTTTTGCAGCCTTATAGTTTGTTCCACGACGACCAGTAAAGCCTTTCGCCAACTTCAAAATCTTAGCGCGACGATTATTGCGCTTTGTTCCGTCTATAGCTCTTGACATAAAAATGCTCCTCTAAAAAAAATGCGTTTCAGAAATTAGCCATACGGCAACATCTGTTTGCGAATTCTGCGCGCTGAATCCTCAGAAAGAATTCCAGCCTCTCGCAAATGCATCTTGCGCTTTGAGGAACGCTTCGTCAAAATATGGCGAAGATTCATTTTCTTGTACTTGATTTTTCCAGTACCCGTGAGAGAAAAACGCTTTGAAACGGATTTCTTTGTCTTCATCTTAGACATAATCTACCTTCTTTGTTGCTCCCTAGCTCTTTAAAAGAGTAGAGGCGAGTTAGTTTTTGGCTTTTGAGCCCAAAGTCATCGACATAAAACGACCTTCCATTGCAGGCGTTTTTTCAATAACATAAGAGCCTTCGGTAAGCCTTTTTTGAACCTCTTTCAGAACATCAAAGCCGAGTTCAGTATGAGCAAGTTCACGACCGCGGAAACGAATCGTTACTTTCACTTTATTGCCCTCGTCAAGAAATTCTTGAACATGCTTGGCTTTGGTATCAAGGTCGCCCGGACCAATTTTCGGCTGCATTCGGACTTCCTTAAGTTTCAATACTTTCTGATTCTTTTTGGATTCACGAAGACGCTTCTCCTGCTCGAATCGGTATTTTCCAAAATCAAGAATCTTGCAAACTGGCGGATTCGCTGTTGGTGAAACTTCAACAAGGTCGAGTTCACACTCTTTAGCCATCTTTAGGGCTTCTAAAACAGGAACAATTCCCTTCTGTTCGCCTTTATCGTCAATTAGCCTTATTTCACGCACGCGAATCTGTTCATTGATTCGCAGTCCCTTATTGTCTGCCAACGTTCCTCCTAAGTGTCTGCAAAACACATGTTACAATCATAATCTGCATTATATGTGATTTTTTCAAAAAGTGTCAATCGCTGTTTTATTTTTAGATGCAATTTTCTTTGCTACTTAAACATTTTTTTACTTTTTTTTCATTTTAAGTGGTTTATTGAAAAATAATGTCTTATAATTTTCTATATGAAAGAGATTGAATTAACTTTTACGAACAAGAAGATTACGGTAGAACAGGGAAAAACGGCAGTTCAAGTCCTTGCATCTATGGCTGAGTTTGCTCCACAGCTAAAAGATATTATGGCCGTGCGTGTTAATAATGAAATTCGTCCGCTTGTTGGAAGACTAAACGTAAATGCTGTTATTGAGCCCGTTTTTGTGAATACTCGAGACGGTGCAGCAATTTACCGACGGTCATTGTGCTTTTTGCTTGCTGCGGCAAGTCATGCGCTGTTTCCGGGAGTTCGGCTCTTGGTGGGGCATAGTCTTGATTACGGCTATTATTATACAGTAGAAAAAGATACGCCGCTAACAGAATCTGAAATCAGTGCAATAAAGGCAAAAATGAAGGAAATTGTCGAAAAAGACTTGCCGATTGCCCGACAGTATCTTTCATACGCTGATGCAACAGCTTTGCTTGAGAAGTTAAATCTTGTGGAAACGCGGAAAATGCTCAATTATAATTGTCCTCCTCAGCTTCGTGTAAACACCCTTGAGGATTTTAGCGATTTGTATTTTGGACCGCTCGTGGCTTCTACAGGCTCGCTCAAAGTTTTTGATTTGCTTCCGTATCAAAAGGGATTTTTGCTTCGCTACCCCGTAACGACGGAGCCAAACACGTTGCCGCCGTTCAAGGATATTCCAAAGCTGTTCAATATTTACAGCGAATACAAAAACTGGGGCAAGCGCTTAGGCGTTACATCAGCAGCATCTCTCAATCAGCTTATCCACGACGGGCGAACGGACGATTTTATCGATATTACGGAAACGTTGCAGGACAAGCGAATTTCTCAGATTGCCGATATGATTCACGAGCGAAAAGACACGAAAGTCGTGTTGATTGCAGGACCTTCCAGTTCTGGAAAGACCACGACAAGCAAAAAACTTGCCTTGCAACTTCAGTCTATTGGTTATCAGCCAAAAGTTATCAGCCTTGACAATTATTATGTTGGGCGAGATGAAAATCCGCTTGATGAAAACGGGAAACCAGATTACGAATGTTTGGAAGCTCTCGACATCGGGCTTTTGAACGAAAATCTCATAGATTTGTTTGAGGGAAAAACGGTCGATATTCCGTCTTATGATTTTACAGCAGGAAAGCGCTTTTATGCGGGCAATACAATGAAATTGCACGAAGAAGACATTCTGATTATGGAAGGAATCCACGGGTTAAACGATAAATTAACGCCGCGCATTCCCCAAAATTTGAAATTCAAGATTTATCTGTCGGCTCTTACACAGCTCAATCTTGACGACCACAACCGTATCCCCACAAGCGACAATCGCCTTATCCGCCGCATTGTGCGCGATAACAATTTCCGCGGAAAAAGTGCGTCCGATACAATTTCGATGTGGGACAACGTTCAAGCCGGCGAGCGCAAACATATTTTCCCGTTCCAAAGCAACGCAGATGCAATGCTGAACACTGCACTCGATTATGAACTCGGGGTGTTAAAAGTGTATGCAGAGCCGCTTCTGCGCTGCGTATCGCCTTCTCAGCACGAATATGCAGAAGCACGGCGATTACTGCAATTTCTTGAATATTTCTCGCCAATTCCGTCGAATTATGTGCCAAAACACTCGATAATCCGTGAATTCATCGGTGGAAGCGCATTTTCGTATTGATATGAAAACAGTGCATGTTGCAGCAGCCGTAATTGTGCGTAACGGAAAAATTCTGGTTACAAAGCGCGGTTACGGCGCATTCAAAGATTTCTGGGAATTTCCGGGCGGCAAAATCGAAGACGGCGAAAGTCCGGAAAATGCCGTTGTGCGCGAAATCCGCGAAGAACTTTCGACAGATATTGCCGCAGAAAAATCGCTTGGAATCGTTGAGTACGATTATCCAGATTTTCATCTTATTATGGAATGTTTTTTGTGCAGCATTGTTTCCGGTGAAATAACGTTGCTTGAGCACAAAGACGCAAAATGGCTTTTGCAATCGGAACTGAGCACACTTACCTTTCTGCCAGCAGATGTGTATGTGCTCAAACTGATTGCAGATGTGCTGTAGTTTTTGAGAAATATGAAAAAATCCTATTGACATAAATAAATAAAGAGATTATAAAGATTTCTTTTACTATTCCCAAAAAAGTGATATTGACTAAAATCGACGTAACTGTATAATAGAAATTACGCTATGGGAACTCAATCAGAGAAGCAAATCGCGCTAGCATACCAATTTCTTGCCGCAGGAAATCCGAAACAGGCAAAGCAGATTCTCGAAGATGCGCTTACAGACGACCTTGAAAATAAGGAAATTATCTTTGGAATTCGCTGTTGCTCTTTTTGGATTGATACGATGCATATTCTTCCATCGAAAGATGCATTTGAACAGGGCGAAATGCTGGTCAATCAGTGGAAATCGTTCAGAACATTTATTTCTCGCGAAACGGTAAATCACGATAAGGCGGTGTATGCGACTTGCAGAGGCGTATTCTCGCTTGCGTTGGCGGGGTATCAGAGGCTTTATTCTGAAAAAGATTCCGCGCTAAAAGCAGAAGCGTACAGAAAATCAGGGTTGTGTTACAAAAAATTGGGCGAATATGAAATGGCGCTCGAGTCGTTGCAGGAAGCAAATAAGATAACCCCGGGAACTGCGGCTGGAACAGCAGAAATGGCAGATTGCTATGCGCTGTACGGCGATGAAAAATTGGCAAAATTGCTTTTCCGAGAAGCCTTTTTTATTGATGCGCGAAAAATTGATTTAAATTTTCTTGACTCAGAATTGATTTGTTTGTTGATTCGGCAAGTTGCATTGAAAGGATATACCGGAGCAGCATTGCAAGAATGGATACCGGTGTACGGGGTACTTTTTGGGGTCTTTAATGTAAAACGAGAATTGAGCGCGCCAGAAGTGGGAAAGCTCAAGCAAGAAATATTTGCTCGGGAAAACGAAGTAAAAGACCCGTCAAGCGATATTGAAACGCTGACACCTCGATTGATAAATCTGTATTTTTGGTTGATTGACCATTATGTTATGTCAAATGACAGCGTTACAAAAATAAATGAAGTTTTGCTAAAAATAAAACTTCTTGCACCTGAAATACACGCAATGTATGTAAAATAATACGTTTTCATAGCGTTTTTGGATTTTTATTCTGGAGTTTTGTCGTATATAGGAGTTTTGTATGTCTGAAGAGCTTGTAGCTTCTGTTCAAGAGGAGCTGAAGGAAGAAAAGTGGACGAGAGCGGTAATCAGTGAGTATACTGAAAACACGCTGAAAGAGCTTGACAAATATGTTGAAAAGGCCTTAGAAGAGAATTGTGGCGATGAAGTCAAGGCAGTTTGCGATGAGCTACTTGAAAACAACAAAAACAGCAGTATAATCGCGCTTTATATATCCGGAATGATTGGGCTGAGAAATGGCGACCTTGACCATTCTGCGCTTGAATCTTTGATTGATATTTTCCAGAAGAACCATAAAGAGCCGATTGTGCGCTATTTGTGCGTTGAAAAGATTCTGAAAATCGACCCTGCGAATAAGTTTGCGCTTCGAACAATCGCAAATTACTACCGCGAGAACAAAGAAGAAGATGCTATGTGGGCAACGTATGAAACCATCGTAAAGGTGGATTCAGAAGAAGCCGAAATTGCAAAATTGCTTGCGGAGCATTACGAGCAACTTGCAGACGCAGAAAAAGATTCCAATCCGTCTGCATTTATCAAGGGAATGGAAAGAGCGGTCAGCTATTACAAGAAGTCGATTTTGCGAGCGACAGCTTCTATTGCGCCAAACGTGGGGCTTATCACAGAAGCATGGAAAAAACTCGTTACTCTCGTGCCGCAGCAAATTGATTTTTTCTATATGCTTCAGAAAAAAATCGCAAAGACCGTCAGCGAAACAACGAGTTCAACGCTCATGCAAGATGTGTATGCGAAGTACAAAGAAATGAAGAAATGGGATACCTGTATCGACATTCTTAAATTGATGTTGAATATCGACAGCAGAGATTCATTTGTGCGCGGAGAAATTACGGAGTGTTTCCGCAACAAATACATTTCTGAGTATGAAGACGGCATTAAGCAAGACGAATCAAAACGCAAGATGTATGAACTGAAAATCAAGCATCTTGACCGCCATATTCAGAATTCTGGGCTTAATTCTGACATTCGCAACGTTTTTGAAGCAATCGCTGATTTTGAAAAGCACGTGTCTTACGATGTGGGCAATTTCGTGTATCACAGAACGTGGGGCATCGGCGGTATTGTAAAAGCAAAAGATGACAAACTTGCTATCAACTTCGGTGCGAAAGGCACTCAAGAAATGTCGCTTAAAATGGCAGAAAGTGCGTTGATTCCGCTCGGCAAAGACCATATTTGGGTCAAAAAAGCCACAATGAAAAAGGAAGAGCTTGCAAAGAAAGTCAAAGATGACAAAATTTGGGCGCTGAAAACGATTATCCGCAGTTTTGACAACAGTTGCGATTTCAAGAAAATTAAGGAAGAGTTGTGCGACAGCGTTCTCTCAAAAAGCGAATGGACGACATGGAGCAATGCTGCAAAGGAAATCATCAAGAAAAATTCTGCTTTCGGTGTCGACCCCAATGACGGCAAAAAATTCATTGTGCGCGACCACGAAATTTCTACGGAAGAAAAACTTTCGCAGGATTTTAAGGCGCAGAAGAAATTTTTTGAGCGAATTGCAACACTTTTGAAGTATCTCGACGACGATGATACGGATAAAGACAGCGAACTTTTTGCTGATATGATTACCTATTTTACGGCGTATCTGAAGACCGTAACAACTGTCAACGAAGAAGTTATGGCTTCTTTCCTTGTGGTGAAGGAAATCGAAAAGCAGTATCCTGAAATTCCTGCGCTCAAGAACGTTTCTGTAACGTTTGAAGAGCTGTATCGCAAAGTCGAAAAGCAGGCTTTGGATACTTCATCGCAGCGAGAAGATTTGCCAGATCCGCGCGCAATGTATGAGCGGCTGAAGCAGGATAAATCAAAGCGACTTCAGGCAAGCTATCTCACTTATGTGAAGATGTTGGACGATTGGTCAGACCAGTACATTTTGCTTTTCCCAACGGTTTTGAGCAAAGATATGCTTTCAATGCTTGTTGCAGCAGGTTTCACCGAAAAAGTGCAAAAATTGGTCAGAAATGCGTTTGAAAACTTCCGCGATTTCCGCGATACTGTCATTTTCTTCTTTGAGAATTGTCAAAACGATGATTGGTACAAGGAAAGCGGCATTTCTTACGAAAAGCAATTGGTAACGCTTATCAATATTATTTCTTTGGGATACAGAGAAATAAATATTCACACAAACACACCAGAGAACAAAAAAATCTGCAAAAATGCAGAAGATTTGCTCTTCGCAAACAATACGCTCATTGATTTTGCGCTTTCAAATGATGAGGCGATGACGAACAGAATGTATACGCTGGTGAACGACGTGCAGGGGCTTGGTCCTGACATCAAAACACGAATGCGCGTGGCAATTCTCAAAAAATTCCCGGATTTCGATTTTGGTCGCAGCGAAGACAACGAAAAATCATCAATGCCAGAGGGCTTTATCGTTACAAACAAAATGTTGGAAGCGAAAAAAGCCGAAGCAGACGATATTCAGACTGTGCAGTTGCCGAAAGTTACCGCAGAAGTCAGCGAGGCTCGCGAAAAAGGCGACTTGAAGGAAAATGCGGAATATATTTCGGCAAAAGAGCATCAGCACATTTTGAATGAAAAGCTCAAGAAACTGCGCGAGCAGATTGACAGCGCGGTTGTTTTCGACCCGACGACGCTCAATACTACAGCAATTTCGTTTGGTACGAACGCCGTTTTGCATAACAACATTACCGGAAAAGATGAGAATGTTACGATTCTTGGTGCGTGGGAATCCGACCCCGACGCAGGAATTATCTCGTATAAATCTCCGCTTGGTAACAAATTGCTCGATGCAAAAGTTGGGCAGACGCTCAAATTTGAAATCAATCGTCAGGAATACGATTATACCGTGAAATCGATTTCTGCGGCGCAATTCTAAGATAATTGCGAAGTTGAAAAAGGTCGGGAGCAATTCCGACCTTTTGATTTTTATTATCAACATCAAAAACTATACATCCAATTAAATCTCTAATTAAATATTCATTTTGCTTTTTCATCACCTCAATTTTAGATTTTGCAAATTCTTTGAGTTGCTTGCGCTCATTTTCATCAGCGGTATTTGCGGTTAAACTGTCAAGCACCGTGTCAATTTCCTCATCACTCCAGTTTTCCGGCGCACTATCCAAGAAATAATCAATATTAGCGGCGGTTTTCTTTTTGTTGTAATCTTCCAGCGCAACCGCATAATCAAATCTTGAAATAGCTCCTTGCGCAAGCAAACTATCTAAATCAGCCTTTGCACGTGCGTCCAGCGCCGCCGAATATGCCGGATCAGCACCGGCAGATTGTTCTGCCAGCGAATCCCTGTATTTTTGCGAACGCTTTTTATTTTCTGCTTGTAAATCCTGCGTCATCTTGTATTGCAAATCAAACAATGCTTTTTGATTATCAAGCGCGGTATCAGAGCGAAATTTTTCCGCAAAACGCGCATCAATATTTTGCCCGAACTTTTTATTGATTTTTTCCATTGCTTTTTCATAAGCCGCCATTCTATCACGCGGCTCAGCAATCGCATTAGCCTCACGCACCGCATTTTGTTGGTTTAACGACCAGTTGGCATATTCTTCCTTATAATCCTGTTCCGCCGCGGCATAATCAGCCTTTGCATAAACATCAAGCATTTTTTCACCTAAGTTGGCGAGATTATCAATCAATACGCCGGTTGCGTCATATTTTTCCACATATCTTTGTGTCGGATTCAAAGCTGTCGGGTTAGCCTTAACCTGCCGTGTATAAGTATTATTCATCGCCATTGTCTTCACCTTTCTTTTGTTTAGCCATTGTTTCAACCAAACCGCTGCTGCTTGCCGCGCCAAGTCC
>CALBGU010000264.1 GCA_937893155.1 uncultured Treponema sp.
TTCAATGTTTTGGTTTGTCGATTTACTCAACGTTTCAATGCTCTTCTGCAATTCCGCTTTCATCACTTCTTGTTGCCCGCTCTCGCTGTTTCTTTCCACGAGTTCCAGCACTTCTTCTTTTCCCGCTCTCACCGCGTTTGCAACACTGCCCGCCGTGTCCGCGTCTGCGTTGAGCGTGTCAATTTGCGCCTGAAGCGTAACCTCCGCCGCCGTAGCGCGCTTCTTTTCGTCCGCTAGAGCGTCTTTCAACTCTGCTTCTACCGTCTGCGCCCGCGCCGTTTCATTCTCGCAAAACTCAAAAAGCTCATTTTCCGCATTTACCGCCCGCGAAAGCTCCGCCTTTAACTTTTTCTCTAGCAACTGCGTCGCCGCCAAAAGAATAGCCGCGCTTATCGTTTTCGCGTTCTTCACGTCGATTTCCCGCGTTTCTTTTTCTGCGTTCAGATTTTCCTGAATCTGCTTTTCCGCGTTTCCCGCCCGCTCTTTTTCCGCGGCGAGCTGATTTTGTAAATCCGTTTCTGCCGCCGTAGCGCGCTTCTTTTCGCTGTCGATGTGCGCCTGTAAATCGCTTTCGGCATTTTGAGCGCGTGAGCTTTCTGCGTTCAGATTTTTCTGAATCTGCTTTTCCGCGTTTCCCGCCCGCTCTTTTTCCGCGGCAAATTGCGCATTAGTGGGCGCGTCGATATATTCCTTGATTTGCTTCGCGCTGACGTGGCTATCCTCGCTGTTTTGCTCTTGCAAAAAAATACTGCTGTCTTTTACCACGCCCTCTGGTGTCATTTCAATCGTGATAATGTCTTGAAGCGTCAAATCCGACAGCCCCGAACCGCCCGAACTGCCCCCGATTTTCGCCGAAAGCTCATTTATTGCATTGCGTCGGTTTGAGATTTCGTTTTTCAAATCAAGTTGCACCACGCCGAGCGTCGTTGCAAGATTTTCAATGTTTTGGTTTGTCGATTTACTCAACGTTTCAATGCTCTTCTGCAATTCCTCTTTCACCGCCTCATCAGCTTCCTGCAATTCCTGTTTTGCCTCTGAAAGCTCCTCGCTCACCTCTTCTTTGCCCGCTCTTACCGCGTTTGCCACACTGCCCGCCGTGTCCTCGTCTGCGCCCAGCGTGTCGAGTTGCGCTTGAATTTCATTATCAGCCTGAAATCGCGCTTGCTCTTCCGCGTCAATTCTTTCGGTGATTGCCTTCGTATTGCTTGCCTCTGCAATCGTCGAAATGCTTTCTTGCATTGTCGCAATCGTCGCGCCTTGAGCGCTCACCGTCGCCGAAAGTTCCGCCGTTGCAAAATCCTTGACTTCCTGCGCCGTTGCCGTGGTCTGCTCACCGTCTGCGCCTTGCCCCAAAAACACAAAATCTTTCAGTTGATTGTCTGTTGTTTCGTCTGCCATTTTTATACTCCCGTTGTTGCCTTTGTATTAGCCCCATAATTTTGACAAGGGGTTTAAACCCCTTGTTGTATCACAATTTCATTTTAAGCGTGTTGCCCTCAAGGTACACCGTGCCCGCTTTCATACAACTGTAATTTGAGCGCGGGATATTTTTCAGCTGCAATGTTGCCGTATCCTCATCAAGCACAAAATCCGTTTTTCCCGCCGTAACTCCCGAAAATTCCGTGTAATTCTTCGGCGGCGTGCTCACCTGCGTTGCGTTCGCGCCGTCTGCGTGAGTTTTGCAACCGTCGCGCCCGTATCCCTCTTCTTTTTTCCACTCAATCTGTTTTACATAAGCCCTCTCGCGATACCCCGAAAGCGTCTTTTTTTTGCCCTTCTTCGTCGTGAGCGTAAACGTAACGTAATCGCGATACGTTACCACTCTCCACGTATCATATCCGTCGTGGTGGTGCGAATAAGTAACATAGCCTTTCCTCCAACTCCATTCTTGCCATTTGTGTTTGCTTCCCCATTTACCGTAATTTATTGCTACCAGTCCGTCTGATTCAAGGGAATTTTCTGTTACTTCGATGTTTATTTTTACCACGTTCTCGTCGCAAATCACACCGCGCACCCAATGCGTGCCCTCAAATACGCCTTTATTGCGGAGCGTCTCCCACATTGTCCAAAACGCGCCGCCGGGATTGCACGCAAAAGCAACACTGCCCGGTGATTCGTTTTTAATGGTGAGCGCGCCCGTGTCGATTGCGCCGTTAAATGTGCCGTCCACACATTCAAACTTGCCGTTTGCCGCAAGTCTAAAGCCCCGCACACCGCTTTTAAAGTTTTCGCTTTGAATATAGCCCGATTTATTTATCGTGATGACTTTTGCAAACAGTTTTTCAACGAATGCCGTATTTGCAACCAGTCGGTCAATAAAAGCGTCGTTTGTGATGAGCCGATTCAAAAACAGCGTAACCGTGCTATTATTTTCTTCCAAAAACGCCTTGTTACACGCCAAAACATCGCTCAACGCCACTGAATTATGGTCGTCGCTGTCGTCAAGCACCCAATACGTTCCATTCCATTTGTACACCCGCGCTGGAAGAAATGTGACTTTGTGCCCGTTGTATGTTTCCGTTGCGCTCTCCAATCCCGTCCAAGTGAAATAATCCGAAAAATACAAAGGCGTTTCAGTGTCAGGCTCTAAAAAGCCGTGAATTGAATTCATTGCACCGCGATACACCCCGATTTTCGTTAACGCCCACGTTATTTCCAGCTCGTAAATCACCGGGACAATCCCTTTTTTGTATGTAAACCCGCCGAGCGCGCAGTCAAGTTTTGGGTCTTTGAAAACTTTCGCCGATGTGTCGGTAATGCGCCCGTAAAGGTGGCTTTCTTCGATGTCGTTGTAAATCACCTCAATTTTGATTGAGCCGTTGCCCGTCAATTCAGTGCCTTCTTCAAGCTCCAAATGCACCCCGTTTTTTACTGCGGGGCAATTAAACAGCGGTGTAATTTTCATTCCGCGTGCATAAGAGATTTTCCCGATTCTAAACGGCAATTCCTTATAATTGCTGATAACGTGCGCGGGAAAATCCGCACTCCACGCCTGAGATTTCCCGTCGGTGTCCACTCCAAACGTTACATTGTCATTTTCCAGATAGCAATAAATTGTACTGCCAGCGTCGCCACGCTCGCCTTGTTCGCCTTTTTCTCCAGCAATCCCGTTTTTGCCGCTCATATTCTGATTGCTTGAAATCGTGCTAGAGTATTCATCGGCGGTGCAAGGCTCGTATTCCGAAACGGCTTCCAGCGTGTAAGTGATTGCGTGTTCGGTGAGCTTTTTCACCTTTTTGGTAATGCGTGCAAGAAGCGTTCCCATTCCGTAGTCGGTAACCTTGCAAAAACTGCCCAGCGCAAAATCATCGCGGGATTTCACCGAAATAGTAAAATTGCTGTAACGGTAATAATTCGCCAAATTCCGCGCAAAATCCTTTGCGTCCTCGCCGTCGTAGATGTATTTTAATTCGATTTCCTTTTCTTTCGTTCCCGTGGAAGAAACCACCGTGTTTGTTTTTGTCTGAATAAAAGCGTCGCCGTAAATGTCGAGCTTGCGACAATATTTTTTGCTTCCCGTGTTGTTGTAGGCGTACAAACTCGCCGCCGTGCACAAATCCACGCCGTCCGCGTCGTAACGATTCAGCGAATAATCAACGCCCGAATCAAATTTCACATCGGGTCGGATTGATTTCACATACAACACCTCGCCCAATTCTGAATCGTATTCACATTCATTGTATTTCTCGTCGAAAATATACGAATACTTTTTGATTTCAATCTGACATTTATCACCGTCTGCTTTTCCCTGCGTGTCCGAAAACAACAGCGTATTTTGAAACGCCTCAACGCCCTTATACGTCGCCCGCACACAATCCGCCTCGTGCTCTTTCGCGCTCACCGTGATTTTATCAAGACAGTTTGTGCCGTCGAAAGTCTGCTTGACCTCCGTCAAATCAAACGGTAAATCACTAAACAGCTCGCGAAGCTGAAAAACCCCGCTTTCATCAAAAAAATACGTTTTGCCGTATTCAAAACAAAGCTCGCTCAAAATGTCCTTGATTTTGTCGCCTGATTCTGCCGTAAAATACGGCAACACTTGCGGCACTTTGAGCGAGCCAATAGCCGTAACGCCCGCCTGTTTGAGCAAAGCGCGGATTATGTAGTCCACCGACTTAGAGACCGAAACCAGCCCTTTTTCAAGCGTCGTGTCCAAAAAATAAGACGGCGAATTCACCGTGAGCGAAATCGGCTGATTGCGTTGCGTTTTCTCAAACTTTTCGCTTTTTTGCAAATAGCCCGTAAACACATTTTTCTTTGCACCGTCTGCGCCGTCCTCAATACGAACCTTGATATTGCGGTTTATGCACTCTTTAAGTTTATCCGCAATTTTCATATCATACGGGATTTTGAGCTTTACCGAACCATCGGCGGGCTTCAAACCGTTGTAATAAATCTCGGTAAGCGTGAAGCCGTCTTTGATAATGTCCGATGTCATCACATTTTCATTTTTATCGCCAAAATAAAAAACAATATCCATACCCTTAATAGTCTTACGGCTTGAAAATAGTTTGATATCAAACTAAAATGCAACATCGTGGACTATTAAAAGCAGAGGTGAAAAATGGTTAATGGAAATGGCGTAAAAGTTGTTTTCGGCAAAGAAAACAATTACGGCGAGTATAACGGCGCAAAGGTGCGCGTGGCGGTCTCCAGCGAGGGCTTTAAGTATGTGGCAAACAAAAAGGACGAAGGGCTTTTGACCGGCGGCGTTGGTAAATCAATGGTTGAAACGATGAGCTTACACACGGAGGGCGATATTGCCACGCTTGCAAAACCGCGCACGGTGGGTTATTTTTTGGCGGGCGTTTTGGGGCGTGAGCTTACAACTGCAAGCGAAATCGACGGCAAGCAAAAGCATTTGTTTTTTCCAATCGGCAACAAAGAAAGCGACCATTTGCCGAGCTGGTCTTTCACGATTGACCGCGGGATAAAGCCGCTTTCTTACACGGGCGTAAAGTTTGGCTCGGTGAGCTTTTCGGCGGCGGCAGAAGACCGCTTGCAGCTCACACTTTCAACATCTGGACGCTCCGAAGACGAAAACGGCGAAATCAGCGATGATTTGAAAGTTGAGGACGCGCGGGCGTTTAAGTTTCATCAAGCCGCGGTGAAAATGGACGGCGAAAAGGTGGCAGACATTACAAGTATCAATTTTGATTACAACAACAATCTTGATACATCGCTTTTCACTACGGATACAGGGCTTTATTGCAAAGAACCCGAAGCGGGACAGCGTGAATGTACGGCAAAATTTGAAGCGCTGTACACAAAAGACACCGAAGCAATCCGCAACGGCAAGTTCAAAACCGACGCGATTGTCGAAATTGAAATTGAGTTCAAAGACACGGAAAACAACGCGCTGATTTTCAGAATCCCAAAAGGGCAGATTTCCGAAATGGAAACACCGACGGCGGGCGGCGCAGAAACGTTGAAATCGAGCTTGACCGTTTCGGCAGTGGACACGTTGAGCGGGAATTATGTCGAAATCGAATTGCATAACGATTTCGAGGGCGATTATTTGGCATAAGGAGAAAAAAATATGAAATTGGCAAACTCAAACTTTGTTTTTACAACGAAAATCGCAATCGACAAAGAAAATTTTCTTGAAGTGCGTGAACCAACAATGATTGAATTTCAAGAAATCCCGTCAAACACAAAAGACGAGGATTATTCAGCAAAAATGTTTAAGGCGGCGCGCAAATTGATTCCGCGCTGTATTGTTGACAGCTCATTTGAGGACGAAAACGGCGAAAAAGCAACGGGCGCGGCGGTATGGGCTGAAATCGAAAAGAGCGCAAGCCTTTCAACCCGCGTTGTGAATGACTGGCTTGCATCAATTCCCTTTCGCGCTGACAAAAACGCAACGGCAAGCGCTTAGAGATTGCGCAAAGCTGTTGTTTTCGGGTGGCAATCCCGCCAGCGATGACGAGCTGAAAGCAGAATGGCAAACGTGGCGGTTTTTCTTTGATACCGCGCTGTTTTGCCTTGACGCGCGTTATGGCAACTGGCTTTTTTGCCCGCTTGGAGAAACCCCAGCGCTGATGGGCGCAAAGTCGTTTGAAGCCTACGAGCTTATCCGCGCATTGTTTCGCGAAAAAATCGACCGCGAAATGAATAATGCCTTTTCGCGAATAAAACACTGATTTTCAAACACGCTTCATTTTCGAGGCGTGTTTTTTTTGTTTTCGGGAAAAATTATATTTGCCCCTTTGCGTATGCTTGCATCAAAAAATCATTCACTTGCGATTGCCAGCCCTTGCCCTTACTTCTCAAATGCGCGAGCAACACTTTATTCATTCTGATTGATACTTGCTCTTTGACGGGCTTGAAAAATTTTTTGTTTGCAAAATGGAAACCCGAAAAATCTTCAATCGGAGGAATTTCAGAAAAATCAATTTCGCTATCAGGAACAGCGTTTTTTTCACATTCCGCTATAATATCGTCTAACTTGCTCATAATACCATTTCCTTTCTCGCTCATTTGCGATTCTTGCTGAAATAATGCGTTTTTTGCCATTTCGGGGCGTGTAAACAACAAAAACAACCAACTGGCTTTTTACTCTGCCGATAACTTGGTAGCGCGCTTCTTCTAGCGTTGAGTTTTCAACATCAAAGCGTTCTTGATAAAATTCATCGTTAAAAACTTCTTGCGCTTCTTCAAAAGTCAATCCTGCGCCGTTTTTCTTTTTGTGCTTTTTTTCGTTTTTGGCGGCTTTTACAGGGTCGCTTTCAAAATCGCTTTCAGTATTTTTCACAAAAAAAGTGTATCACGTTTTTATATCACGGTCAAATTTTTTGTTTTCGCCAAAGTTGACTATTAAAAGTAACTAGGAGTGAAAAAATGGCAGCAACGGTTGCATATAAAGTAAACGGCAAGGCAGACACCGCGCCGATTGACAAAACGAAAAAAGCGATTGAAAACGTGGCAAAAGCGGCTACCGCAATGAAAACGGCTGTTGCAGGTTTTGCCGTTGCAAAAGTGTTTCAGGGCGTGAATGCCGTGATTTCCGGGGCGACGAGCTCATTCAAAAATATGAATGCGGCACTTACAAAAAGCAATCAGGCATTCGCCGAAAATGCCCAGCTCACGCAAGAAAGCGTCGCAAATATCCGCGACGCACTTAATGAGTTTTCGGCGGGAAATTATTTTGACGGTGATTCTTTGAACAATGCGGCTTCTCTGGCTTCTCAAATGGGCTTGAATGAGGAACAGATTAAAAAGGTAATGGACGCGGCAACCGAAATGGCGGCAAGCGGGATTATGCCACTTGACCAAGCCGTGAAAAAACTTTCTGAAAGCTATCAAGGAAACGCGGGCGACCTTGCGAAATTATGCCCCGAACTGAAAAATCTCACCGAGGAGCAAATCAAAAGCGGCGCGGCGGTTGACGCGATGAAAAAGCAATACGACGGATTTCGCGACACAATGAGCGGCACTTTTGAGGGTATGGATAAGCAGTGGGCAAACTCATTCGGGGATTTACAGGCAAGCGTTGGCGGGATTATTTCGTCTTTTGAGTTTTTGGCGAAAGGCGAATTTATGAAGCCTTTGCAGGATTTAGGCGCGTGGATAAGCGAGCACCAAACGCAAATTATCAATTTTGTGTTGCATTTGCCTGAATTGTTTATTACCGCCGCAGACGCAATAAAGCAGATTTTCGCCCGCACGTTCTCAAACAAGGGAATGATTGACCTCGGCAAATTCATCGTTGAGAGCTTGCAAAATTGGCTTCCAGTGTTGCAAGCGTATTTCGTGGGCGTGGGCAACTTCATCAAGGGCATTTTTGACGTAACTTTCGGCAACATCGGGCGGGCGTTTTACAATTTTGTCATTATCCCGATGAAACAATATTTTACCGACGCAATCAATAATTTTGTGGCAGAACACCCGAAAATTGCGGAGATTTTGCATATTCAGAAAATCGAAGTAAAAGCTGAAGAACCGAAATCGTACGCAAAACTCGAAGATGTGATGTCAACATTTTCCGACAACATCGACAAAGCAAAAAAGGAAGTGCAATCCGCGATTGACGAGCAAGCAAAAATCACCGAAACCTTTACGGTGAATTACAAAGACATCACCGACGAGGCGACGAAAAAAATAAATACGATTCTCAATGCCGATTTACCCGAAAATCTTGCAAACGCACTCGACGCGGGCGCGAAAAACATCGGAAAAGCGGTAAGCAATGCTTTACAAACGCCCTCTGAAAATCCCGAGGAGCAATTCACGCTTACGAATAACGAGGTGCAAGAATCGGCGGATTATGAAAACTGGATTGCGGGGCAACAGGCGTATTTTGACACGCTCGATTCGTTCGACGCGAACGCTCACGCGAAAGCATTGGAACAGGCGGCGCAAGGTTTTAACGCCGTGGTAAAAGCGGCAAGTTCTGCGGGCGGTCAAATGGGGCAAGTATTCGGCTCGGTGTGGAACTCTGCCTCTTCGGCTATCGAAGCGAATATAAACGCAATCACTCAGCAAAACGCGCTTACGGGCGAAGCAACCACGATGTCGCAGATGTGGGGCGCGGCGGTGCAGGGATTGAACTCGGCTATGAGCTCAAACATTTTCGGCATTATTTTGCAGGTGATTGTGCAAATTATCGGCACGTTTACCAGCGGATTAAGCAATGCAAGCGAGAGCTTTGGCAAGGTGATGAATCTTTTCAGCACGATTTTTGAGCCAATCATAGACGCGATTGCGCCACTGATTGAGGACGTGTTTAAGCCGTTCGCCGATATTCTCACGTCGATTGGTCGCATTATTGGCGAAATGCTTATACCGATTATGGATTTAGCAAATGATGTGCTCGTTCCATTGATGAGCGCGGTTTCAGGCATTTTTAACGTGCTTGCGCAAATTGCAAAAGCTGTTGCTCCTATCGTGCAAACATTTATGAGAGTTTTGAACCAGTTCAACATTTTTGCGATTCTGTTTAAGGGCATTGCGAAAGTGATTGAACTTATCGGAAAAGGCATTGCGGCGCTGTATAATTATGTATTGCGTCCGGTGTGCAATTTTATCATTATGCTCGTGGAAAAGGTTGCGAATGGTTTTATTTGGGTGTACAACAAAATCATTCAGACATTCAACCGCATTTCAATTTTTGGCTGGCACCCGTTCAGCTTCAACGAAGCCAATGAAGTGAGTATTGGACGGCTCGACAAGTTCGATATGGACAACGATTATTATGCCAAAGACGACGATGACGACGACAGCACAAGCGGCGGGTCTGCGAGTTACAGCGCGGTTTCTGACGTGTATGTTACGATTGAATTCAATCATAGTTACGTCAACGGCGACGCGGAGGACATCGCGATTATGCTAGCGCGTGAAATCCGACAGGCAGAAAAGAAAAATCTAGTGTAATCACTTTACAAGCAAATTCAAATGTGCTAAAATTTCTACGGTCTTTAGGTATTCAGTTCTATCCTCCGTAAAAAAGAAAAGTGTGTAAAAGCCTCCGCTCTCTTCCTCCTTCGTAAAAGCGGTGGCTTTTTTTTATGCCCACTCAAAAATTGCGCATAAAAAACACGGGCGTAAAAACCCGTGTATCAGGAAGGCTTTTTTATTTATGCGTGAGCTTTATAGAATTCCACGCACTGCATTATAAACCGCGATTTATTCAACCCTGCTTTTTCTGCAAGCTCATTGATTAAATCGATTTCGTTTTGCTGGAGCGAAAGCTGCACTTGCTTGCGACCACTTTCGCTGAGCTTTTTTCTGCCCGCGCCCTCTCTTACGCCGCCTTTAGCCATTTTTGCGCTCCAACTCTTTCACACGCTTCGACAATCGAAAAACCGAAAAACCGTTAAAAATTATAGCAACAGCTAAAATCAAAATGATTGCATAAAGCATTTGACACCCCCGAAAATATGCTGTAATCTTTAACGAGGGTGCAGCCACACCCTCGGACGCTTTGTCAGTCAGCTCTTACTACTTGTTAAGGGCTACAACCAAACCGATGATACTCACAATCAGTGAAAGTATCGAAACGATTAAACTTGCAAGTTCCATACTTGCCCTCCTGATGTTTTTATAATACAGTATTTTACTGATTTTGTCAACACTTAATCTATGAAATATTGAAAAACATCAGGATTTTTTTTTGACTATTAAAAGTATGAGATACGGTGTAAGTTACAAGGGGAGCAAAAACGGC
>CALBGU010000265.1 GCA_937893155.1 uncultured Treponema sp.
ATTTATTTCTGAATTGTTCGGAACTGTCGTCAAAAATATCTCGCAAAAGACGCACATAGCGGACGGTTGTTTCATAATTTTCTTGATTCGGGTCAAAATAGCTTTTGCCAGCTTCTGCCATATTAAGCAAATTTTTTGCAACAGTCGCATAATCGCCGCGAAGGTCGACCCATGCCCACCGCCATTTTGTGTTCTCACCGAATTCATCTACAAGCATATCGATTGCAAGCCCGAGTTTGCTCACCAGATAAAACCGTTTTTCTATCGGATAATTGTCAAGTTCTGCAAGTTTTTCGGAATACTCGGAATACGGTGCATCAATGAGTTTTGTGACGACTTCACCCAAATAAATATTTGCGCGCATTATGGATTTTCGTGCATTTTCCAGCGCCTCATTGTTTTTTGTTTCAAGGATTGCCACTGAAACTTTGTTGATAATGATATAAATCGTTGCAATATAAATTGCATCTTCCACGAGCTGAATTTTTGAATAGGCAGAACCGCTTTCGCTTTGTTTTATTTTTTCCAAGAGCATTTTTTCGCGTGCCTGATATTTTTTTATAAGCTCACGATATGGAGTCGTGCGAGTTTCAAAACGCTCTCTGCTTTCTTCTGTGATTTTTGCCATTCTTAGCCTCCAAATTTCTTGAGCATCATACGGGCGTGTTCGAGCGATTCTGGAGAAGCCGCATCGCCTGATAACATTCGCGCAATTTCAAGAACGCGCTCTTCCTCCGAAAGAACCCGAACGTGAGTCGATGTTTTTCCGTCGGAAACTGCCTTCTGTATCTTTATTTGAGTATCGGCATAAACCGCGATACTGGCTAGATGCGTAATGCACAAAATCTGTTTTTTATCAGCGAGCATTTTCATATGGTCGCCTACGGAAACCGCAATTTGACCGCCGATTCCAGTGTCGATTTCGTCGAAAATCAGCGTGGAAACCATATCGCTTTGCGCCAAAATGGTTTTGATAGCAAGCATAACGCGCGAAAGTTCACCGCCGGAAGCAATCTTTGCGAGTGGCAAAAGCGGAGAGCCGGGATTCGCGCTGATAAGAAATTCCTCACTGTCAATGCCGAATTGGGTGCATTGAAGCATTTTCGGGTCGTCAATTTTTTCTACATTGACACTGAATTTTGTGCCTGCCATTCCGAGTTTTTGCAAAATCTGCTCCACGCCGACCGACATTCTAAATGCCGCTGCCGCTCTTGAAGCCGAAATTGCCACCGCCTGCTTGTATGCCGTGTGCACAAGCGATTCGATTTCTTTTGTCAGAGAAGTTCTGTCTGCTTCTGAACCGCCGAGTTTTTCGAGCTGCGTTTTTGCGCTTTGGCAATAGGCAATTACTTCCGAAATCGGCGCTGTTGAACTCGATGCGTATTTTTTCTTGAGCTTGTGCAGCGTCTCGAGCCGTTCCTGCACCGCCGTAAGCCGCTCGGGGTCAAACACCAGATTTCTCTCGTAATTGCGAAATTCGTCGGAAATATCTGAAATTTCGTAAAAAGCGGCTTCCACCCGTTCATAAAGCGGCGAAATTTTTTTGTCAAGCTCGGCAACGTGCGATACCGATTGACGAAGCCGTTTTAAGATGGGAACCACGGCTTCATCTGCGCCTGAAAGCAAATTGTTGATGTCCTCAATGCCCGAATAAAGCCGCTCGAACGATGACAGCCGCGTTTCTTCTTCCTCAAGCTCGTCGTCTTCGCCCGCTTTTAGCTTTGCGTCTTCAATTTCTTTGACCGCAAACGACAGCATATCGATTTTTTGCCGGCGGGTTGCGTCGTTTGAATTAAGCTCGGCTAAAAGTTGACGTTTTTGGCAAAGCTCGGTGTAAACGCTCGTGAACGCAGAAACTTCCGCCGTGATTCCCGCATAGGAGTCCAAAAAACGACGGTGCTCGGAAACGCGCATCAGCGATTGATGTTCGTGCTGTCCGTGAATATCCACGAGGTACGACGAAAATTCGGTCAATTCGCTTCGGGTAACGGGACTTCCTCCAATCCACGCAGACGATTTTCCGGTGGAACGGATTTGGCGGCGGAGCAAAATCCTGCCGTCTTCGAGTTCAATGTCGTGGTCGGAAAGCCAATGCAGTGCTTCTTTGTTTTCAACCGTAAACGTGCCCGAAACGTGCGCTTCGCCGCAGCCCGAGCGGATTTGTTCAATGCCGCCACGTCCGCCGAGCAAAAAAGACAGCGCGCCGATTAAAATTGATTTTCCTGCACCTGTTTCGCCGCTCAAAATCGTAAATCCCTTGTTAAATTCAAGAGAAGCCTCGTCTATAAGAGCGAAATCCTTTATGTTTAAATCCTCAAGCAAGTGGACCTCCCGACCAATTCAGTTTTGCTCGCAATGCGCCGTAAAATTTATCTGGGCTGCAGCCGACGAGAATAGCCTTTTCTTTTTGTCTAGTGATTTTTATGCAGTCGCCTGTGTGCAAATCTTCGGGAATTTGCCCATCTACCGCCATTATGCTGCTCGGACTTCGCGACGGCAATATCTTGATTTTTATAACGCCGTGAGAACTCAAAACGAGCGGGCGTGCTGAAAGCGAGAATGAATTGACCGGCGTTAAAATGAGCGCATCTATTTCTGGGTCAACGATTGGACCGCCTGCTGCTGCTGAATAGGCGGTGCTTCCCGTTGCCGTTGAAATGACAACTCCATCGGATTTAAAAACGCCTAAAGAAATATCGTTGTACGAAATATCCATCGCGATAATTTGCGCCGAAGCTCCTGCGCCCACAAAAATTTCGTTGAGTCCGGAGCGAGTGAGCCGCGTTTGTCCGTTTCTGATGATTTCTGCTTGAACCAAACTGCGTTCTGCAAGTTCGCTTTTGCCGCTTAAAAACGTATCAAGCACTTTTTTCCATTCGCCAATTTCCACGCTGGCAATAAACCCGAATTCGCCGAGATTTACGGGGAAAATCGGGATTCCGAGCGGGGCGCAACCGCGGGCTGCGAATAAAACGGTGCCGTCACCGCCGAGGGTGATAACAAAATCAGAGCCTGCGAATGGATATTCGGAACTAAATCCATTGTACAAAAAAATTTCAGAGCGAATCGACAGTGCTTCGAGATATGTTTTGATTTCTTCGCCTAATGCGGTGGATTCGCGTTTGTAGGTGTTTACGACAATGATGCATTTTTTTTCCATAAAACACTCCAAGATTACGGCAATGCCGCAAGCACTTTAGAAATCGTTTGAATGTGCGATGATTTTAAGCGCGGATAAAGCGGAATTTGCACCGTGCGCGAAAAAAGCGAAAACGCTGTTTTTAGATTTTCCCGTTCTGATTCAGAAATTTCATCACTGATAAGCGAAATTGCGGAATCCTGAAATGCCATTTTCGATTCGATTTCTTTTCGCTCCAAAAACGAAAGCACGTCTTTTACGCCGTCCGACACGACGAGCGGAAATCCTGCCGCGGTAAAATCGCAGTCTGCGCCGCGCGGAAGAGTCTTGTGCCTCCGCGACTGAAGCACGCTGGAGCGAAATACCGAGGCGATAGTTCGGCGGATTTCTTCATTTTTGCGCCATTCTTTGAGCGACACTAAACAGAGCGCACAATTCAAATCGGGAAGAATATCGCTGGATACCATTTTTCTGAAAATCGGGGCAAATGCTTCCCACGCGCTTTTTTGAGAAAAACACAGTGCCGCGCCGCCGCCTGCGGTTACAATGTCCGTTGCTTCCAAGCCCCACACGGCAATTTCGGCAAAGGTTCCAGATTTTTTTTCTCCGAGCGAACCGCCTGCGCTTTCGCTTATGTCTTCAATAATAGGAACACCCAATTCTGCGATTTGTGCGATGTCTTCGGGAATTTGCCCGAACGGCTGTGAAATGATGATTGCCCGTCCGCCCTGTTCTATGGCGGCTGCGGCGGTTTGGGCGGTGATACAAAACGTAGATTCATCGACTTCGGCAAGAATGACCGAAAAACCTGCTTCCTCAATGGCGATTTTTTGCCATTTTGGTGCAAGCGCGCTGATGACGATTGCGGATTTTTCGGGAAGCAAAAGTGCCTTCAATGCGCGTGAGAGTGCGATTGACGTGTTTCTGAAAACGACGGCGCCTTCTAAGTTCAAAAAATTTTTGATTTCGGAAACAAAACGGGCGTTTATGTCGCCAGGACCGATTTTTTCATCGACCATACACGTCAAAACGGAATCCATTTCTTTTCTGCGAATTGTCGGGCTGAAAAGTTGAATCATATATCACCTTATTAAATCGCGTATTTCTTGAAAGTATAGCAGTTTGCAAAATGTGTGTCAAATTCGGCGACGGCGCAAAAATGCAGAAAAAAATGCGGCAGCGACCACGAAAATCACGGGGAAAACGAGCGTGAGAAAAAGCGTCAGGCGCATTGCAGACACGAATTCTGCGGTATCGGTTATTTTGTAGAGCGCATACGTTGACGTGGCGGAGTGTTTGAGCGCGGCAAGGTCGTCGGAGTTCTGCAAATGCAACACGGAGGAGAGCAGAAAATCCAAATTGCGAAAATCGGGGACAGCGCCCGTGTTGATGTAGCTGAGCATAAGGCTTGCGGCAAAATACTGGTCGCCGAGCGCGATAATCCCGCCTTTTTCTGCGCCAAGAAAATACTGCGCGCTATTTCCGTCTGCGGTTTTTGGCACACGAAACGGATTGGTATCAATAATGTATTCGCCCTCGTTTTGTTTTTTCATAAGCCACGCCGCATTGGTTGTTGCTAAAAGCGGTGTGCCGTCTTCAATTTCCACGGGATTGCCCCAAAAAACGGTAACGCCTTCTTTTGCCTTGCGCTGCGGCAAAATGGAAATCCAAAGCGGATAGTTAAAGATGTCTTGCCGCGTCTGAGTTGCGTTTTCGTCTGCGCTGTCCAAGATGATTTGGCTTGAAGAAATATCCGCAACAATTTCATTTTTGATGCTGATTCCTTTTGACTCAAGCAGCGGCAAAATAAAATCTTCTTTTCGCTCGCTGACTGTCCAATCCGAAGAAATATCCACGTCGAGCGCGCTGACGGCGAAAAATGCCCGTCCGCCTGCGTCCAAAAAGTGCGAAATTGCTTCTGCGCCTACTTGCGAAAATGTGCTTGAGCCGAAAACGACAATCGGAATGGCGGGGTCAAGGTCTGTTTCAGACAAATCTGCACCTAAAATTGCGTGCGTTTTTACGCCTGCGCTTTCAAGCCACGGGCGCACATACGAATAATCCGAATCGATGTCTAAGCCGTTTCCGCTGATGATGAGCGCGCGCCGTTCGATGCCTGAAACGATGGTTTCGACGGCGGAAGTCAGGTCGTATTCGAGCGTGGCGGCGGAAAGTTCAAACGGTATGACGTGCGATTTGTCCAAATATTCCAGCACGATTGCACTGTAGACGCTGATGTACTCGGTTTTGTTTTTGCCTGCCGCGCGAAGTTGCTGCGGCTGCAAGCCATATCCTGCGATTTGCGCTTCACCTTTTTGTGAATTGGGATTGATGATTGACAATTTTATTCGTGCATTTTTCTGCGCGTATTGCAACAAAAAATCCTGCACATCGCGAACTTGCGGATACAATCGCTTTAATTCCGGCGATAAAAAATAGGTTATGCGGAGGATTTCATCAGCTTTGTTCAATGCCCGTTCGCTGTATGCGGACACAGAAAATTGTTTTTCGCGGCTAAAATCGACTCTCAAAAAGAGTTTTGAAGAAATAGCCGTCAACAAAATGCAATTCAGTGTAAAAAAAACAAAAAGCCGTGTATATGTTTTTCCGCCTCTTTTGAGCGTAAAAACGAACGCCGTAGTCGCCAAAAAAAACAGCGTCCAAATCACAAAAAATGCGATGTCGCGGGTGTCTGCAATGCCTTTTCCTGCTGCGTCAAAATGCCACGCAAAACTTACCATTTGGATTACGTCCAAAAGCCGCCCCGTAATGCCGGTATACACCGCCAAAAGATGCGCTCCATTGAAGGCTGCAAGAACGATGGCGCTCACAAAAAATGCAAGCGCGCTGTTGGGGCATAAAACATTCACAAAAAGCGATACGCAAAGAGCGAAAATGCCGTATAAAAAAATCCCGAAGAATCCTAAAAAAAGTTGTCCGAAATCGATGTCTCCAAAAAATGACACGCATAACGGAATCAACAAAAGCAAAAAATTCATTGCAAAAAAGGCAATGGCGAGCGCGGTTTGTTTTGCCAAAAAAAGAAAAAGTGCGTGTAATGGTGCACATTCATCGAATGGTTTTAGCCGTGCGGTTATCGCAAGCAACGGAATGGCAAGAACGCACAAAGAGGGGATTGCCGAAAAGAAAAATCGCAAATCCGAAGTCGCATTGCCGGAAAAAAATTGGGAGCCGAAAAAAAATCGAGCCGCCGTCGCAACTGCATAAAACGCCCATGCCACATAAAAAAGTGCACTCGTTCGAATGGAAAAAAGTTCTTTTTTTAACATTCCGATGAATTTTTGTTTTGTAGCCATTTTTCTTTTTCCTTTTTTAGCTTTCAGAAAGTTTTATGAATGAATCTTCAAGCGTTTTGCAACCGGTATTTTGTGCGATTTGTGCTGCGGTTCCGCTTGCGGCAATTCTTCCTTTTTTTAGGATAAAAATTTTTTCGGCGAGCGCATCAACTTCCTGCATCAAATGCGTTGAAAGCAAAACTGTTCGCTCTTTGCCCAGCTTTTTTACCAGATTTCGCATTTGCTTTATCTGAGACGGGTCAAGCCCGCTTGCAGGCTCGTCAAGCACGATAACGCGCGGATTATGGACAAGGGCGGCGGCAAACGATACGCGCTGGGAAAAGCCTTTGGAAAGCGTTTTGGTCTTTTTATCAAGAACGCTCTCGAGGGCGCAATCCGCAATAACGCGCTCCATCGCTGTTTTTTGCGCAGAACCAAAAATTCCGCGCATTTCGCAGGCGTATTTGAGCATTTCCCACACCGTAAAATCTGCGTACAGCACGGGGATTTCGGGAACGTAGCCTGTATTTTCTTTTATCGATTCTGCGTCCTCGCTCCCGCAAACGCGCACAATGCCCGCACTGGCAAAATGCAATGCGCACACGGCACGGAGTATCGTGGTTTTTCCCGCTCCGTTTTCGCCCAAAAGCGCCGTGATTTCGCCTGAATTTACGGTCATTGTCACGTTTTCTACTGCTGATTTTCCGCCGTATTGCTTGCAAAAATCAATCAATTCTATCATTTTTAATCAACATAAGGGATTTCAATTTGCATTCTATCACGCGTTAAAAATGCTTCGGGATAATTTTCGCGCGCCGCATCGAGCAATGTCGGCAATTCGCGGTCGTTGTAGCGCGGGCTGTAATGGATAAGCCCCATTCTCAGCACATTTGCATCTTTTGCGATTCTGCCCGCCTGCCGCGCTGTCATGTGCTTTTTTTCGCGCGCTTGGTCGGCGTGCTCATCGGCAAACATTCCTTCGCAAATCAAAAGGTCGCTGCCTTGCACTTCCTTTGCGATTGACGGCAAATAGAGCGTATCGGTAACGTAGCTGAATTTTCGCCCGCTGCGTTCTTTTCCCAGCACTTGTTCTGGCGTGACTGGAGTTCCGTTTTCGCTCTCAACGGTTTCGCCGTGCTGCAATTTTCCCCACAAAGGACCGCGCGGAACGCCGAGCGCAAGGGCTTTTTCAGGCGAAAATTCCCCCGGGCGCGGCAATTCCTCAAGCGTGTAGCCCACGCACGTTTTGGAATGTTCAAGCGGGAATGCCCTGATATAAAATCCATCGCCAGAATGAACAACGCACGGCGCTGTAATTTCTTTTACGATAATGGGATAATTGATATACATATCAAGCACTTTTCGGCTTGTTTCAATATATTCTGCGATTTTGGGCGGACCGTAAATATAAAGAGGCTCGTTTCGGTCAACCTGACTTGACAGCATTAAAATGCCGGGTAACCCTGTAACGTGGTCAGAATGAGTATGAGATACAAAAATTGCATTGATTTTTTTCCATTTCAGATTCAGCCGCCGCAGTGACACCTGCGTTCCCTCTCCGCCGTCAAACAAAAACAAATCGCCGTCCCGTCGAAGCAACACCGACGTAAGATGACGATACGGCAACGGCATCATTCCGCCGCAGCCCAAAACAAAAGCTTCCATATTCATAAACGCAACTATACAATAATTCTGTTTTTTTGGGAATTCCGTTTTGAAATAAAAAAAAGCCCTGCAAACATCTTGCAGGACTTCTGACACTTAGAGGACTCGAACCTCCGACCGTCGGCTTAGAAGGCCGATGCTCTAATCCAGCTGAGCTAAAGTGCCGTCGGAAAAATATAATAGCGCGATTGCATTTTTTTTGCAAGTGCTTTTTTACGATTTTTGCAAAATTCCTGCTTTAAAATCTTTTTCAGCCCGCTCTTTGAGTAAACGGCGGATTTTTTTTCCAGTGGAATTGAGCGGAATCTCTTCTTGCGCAATCAGTGCAAAATAGCGCGGCTTTTTATATTGCGATAAATCTGCGCAGTTGGTGCAAAAATCATATAATTCCTTGATGGTGAGCGTTTTATCTGCGGGGACAACGTAGGCAACCACCGCTTCGCCACGCAATGCGTCGGAAATGCCCGTTACAATGCAATCTTTTACTTTTTTGCACGACTTGAGCGCGTCTTCCACCTGCGACGGATAAATATTTTCGCCAGACATAACAATCATATCATCTTTGCGCCCTTTCACCGTTACCCTGCCTTGCTCGTCCCACACGCCGACATCTCCCGTATACGTCCAGCCTTGGAAAAAGCGTTGCTCTGCCAATTCTGGATTGCCGCTGTAGGAATACGTTGTTTTGGCGGGTGATTTTACAATGATTTCGCCGAGCTCGGTATTATCTTTTAAAACCATATCGTCGGGTAAAACGCGCTCGGTGCTGCTTTGGCGGATAACGCGGATTTCATCGTCGATACAACTTGCGCCGACGCTGCCTGCACCCTCGGGCAAATCGCTAGGGCTTAAAAATGCGTTCCAAAATGTTTCCGTGGTGCCGTAGCCATTAAAAATGCGCGGGGATAATCCTTGCATATAGCGAATGCAGTCTTCGCGAGAAAGCGGAGCGCCCATCGTCACAATGCCCTTGAGCGAAGAAAGGTCGAATTGCCCCTGATTTTTTGCGCGGTGTTTTGTGCGATACAGCATTTCGAGGCAGGACGGCGTTCCCGTCATAAAAGTGATGCCGTATTTTTTCACCCATTCCAGCGCAACTTTGGGCAAAAATTGCCGCATAACGATTGCAGTCGCTCCAATGTAAAAAACGGCGCAGACACCGCCAGAATGACAGCCGCCGCGATGAAACCACGGCGTTAGGTTTAGGCACACATCGTCTTTGCAGAGCGGATATTGCATAATCACATCGTGCGCGCAAAGCACCTCGTTGATGTCGTTTATGGGGACGCATTTTGAAAGAGCTGTGGTGCCGCTGGTGCATAACCGAAGCACTTCATCGTAAATGTGCGGGCGAAACGTGCGCTCAGGCTCTTCGGCGGGCGCATTTTTCACGAAATCATCGTAGGCAATATGCGATTCGCTCACGCTCTTGCCTTCAAGATTATCCGCAAAAATCACGATGTCGGGCGTGTGTGCGCACTGCTTCAATGCGTCTTCCACATTTTGAGAGACAATCGCGGAATAGATAAGAACGCGGGGCTTGTTTTGGTCTATGAGCGCGGCGAGTTCGTTTGCGGCAAAGTTGAAAGAGCTTGCCAGAAGAATTGCGCCGAGTTTTCGGGGCGCAATATACGAAAAAACGAACTCAGGGCAATTTCTGAGTACGCTCATAACGATGTCGTTTTTGCCGATACCGTTTTTTTGCAGCGCATTCGCAAAGCGATTCACTTCGGCGTTCAGCGTGTGGTAAGTGTAGACGGTTTGTTTTACAGGGTCGATGAGTGCAATTTTGTTTTTAGAGCGGTGCACATTGCGCATAAAACCATTGAGCCAAGTATATTCGTGTTCAAAAGTGTCGATGAACATTGCGTCGTTGTATGTTCGATTCATATCCTTTACAATATCGCAAAGTTGTAAAATTGTGCAATCGTATATATAATGAAAAATATGGATTTATACGAGCACGAATGTGGATATTTTCCCGAATTAACCTGCCGAGCGGACTATCAGTTGTTCCCCGATATTGATGCGGTGAGAGCGTGTTACAGCGAAGTACCAGAGGACATCAAAAACGAACAGTTGCAAATCGATATGTTTACCAAATTTACGCAAGCGGGCTACAGGCGTGCGTCAAATCTGCTGTACAAAAATGTGTGTCCGCATTGCAGTCGCTGCAAGTCAATACGCATTGATGTGCAGCGTTTTTTGCCGTCCAAAAGTCAGCGCAAAGTCCTTCGCATCAATAAAGATATTGCCGTGTATCCGTGTACCAATCAAGCCGAGTTCATCACCCCCGAAAAAATCGCGCTCTATCGAAAATACAGTCTCAAGCACAACGCAGAAATGATAAGCGAAGAAAAAGCGATTGAAGAGCTTTTGTATTGGCACGGAATGGAAAGCCTCGACAGCGCGTGCAATTATTCGGGCACGATGAATATGGAATATCTTTTGGGCGACAGGCTTGTGGCGTGCAGTGTCATCGACGAAATGGAAGACGGAGTTTCATCGGTGTATTTTTATTACGATACCGACCGCGACATAATGCGCCGCAGCCTTGGCACGTTCAGCGCGTTGTACGAGATAAAACAGTTGCAAATGATTGAGGCAGAATATTATTATCTGGGCTATTACATTGCGGGACACAAAAATATGGCGTACAAGGCGAATTTCAAGCCGTATGAACTGCTCAATGCGCAAGATGAATGGCAATCGGGCGAGCCGCAGTGATACAAAAAATTTTTTTTTGGCGAATCCGCGCGGAGTGAGAGCGTAAAAAATTTTTTTTTAGTGAATCCAGCCGAAATGAGAGCATAAAAAAAATTTTTTGGTAATTCCACACAGAAAATCAATGTTGAGAAAAATATGACATACTGGACTCGATACAGCATCTCTGTAAAAAAAATTCCCGTGTTAAGCACGGGAATGACATAAGAAAAAAAACGCAGGCGATGTGTTGCGCAATGCTGGAAAAATGCGCTTAGATTGAGAAACGAACGCTCACCGCACCGCCGAGAACGTCTTTTATGAAATCGTAGCTGCCCGAAACGGTGATGTCGATGATGAACAAATCAATGCCCAAACCGCCGTATATCTGCGGTCGAACGCCCCAGCCGCTGTCTGAACCGCCGCTGAAGGTGCTAGGCAAAATGCCCCAGCTTACTGCGTCATTGATATAACTGCTGTCTGCTCCGCTTGAGTTCAAGATTTCAGACCAGTTTGCTTTTGCCTTCCAGTCCACGCTGGATTTTGTGAGAAGCAATCTTCCGCCCAAGAATGGCACAAAGCACAGCGCTTTTGCGGAAACCTGCGCACCTGCAAACAGGGTGGTTGATTTAAAATCGAGGTCTGCCGCCGAGCCGTTGTCTGACACGTTGAAGCCGCCTTTGGTGTAGTAGCCGCCGCCAGAGAGAGAGCCGCGGACATGGAAGAATTTGCCGCCTTTGTCAAAAATGCGCCATCTTAAATCGCCGCCGAGCGAGAAATAATCGAATGCCGCAGGGTCGATTGAATCGTTTATCGAGTCAATATCGCGGGTGTCGAGCGTACAGAACGCAAACCCGATGTCGAACGGCAGAATAATGCCGCCGAGCCGCAAATCCGCCGTTACCGTAGGGAACACGAGTTTGTTGTCGTAGCTGTCGGTAAAATCGCGAATGTCTGATGTGTCGATTGCAAGCGCGTCTGCCACGGTAAGCAGGCTGGAAATATCAAGCGTTGCCACGCCCGCATTCACGCCGAAACCGAATTTGAAGTTTGGAATGAGCTTTCCAATCCACGCCTCCGCCCATACGTTTTGCAGTGTCTGCGTGTTCGGCAGAGTGTCGTTAAGCGCGTCGCAAAAATCGTTTAAGCCATTCACCGCTGTTTTGTACGGAGTTGCTGTGGAAAATCCTGCGCTACTAATCAAAACGCCGTATTCGTCATTGACTTTTTCAATCGCCTCTGTTACTTGCTGTTTGGTAACATTGTTGTTTGCCAAAGCGGATTCGATTTCGGATTGATGAGAAACAACGAGCGAATAGATATCATCTGGGATTTGAACAGGTAAAGAATCCCCGTTCCAGTGCAGAGTAACCTCTCCTGCGAATGTCGGCGCGGAAAAGAGCGCGAGTGCGCCTGCGGTTAAAAAAATCTTGTGTATCAGTTTCATAAAGCATTACCTCCTGAAAAAATAAGTTTCTGTATAGATTTTAACACGAACGAATCTTAAAAACAATGTTTTTTCAGCCAAAATCTCTATTTTCTCAAGATTTTTGGACTTTTTGTCATACTGAACTTGTGCGGTTTGTGCTCAACATTTTGCAAGCGATGTGCTATAATGCGGAATATGGCGTGTTTTCCGTTGTTTTTAGAGTTGGAAGATAAGAATGTGTTGGTTGTTGGCGGTGGCAGAGTGGGGACGGAAAAAGCGTTGGTGCTTTTGCAGTTCGGGGCGGCGGTGCGCGTGGTTTCAAAAACGATGAGCGCGGAACTGCAAACTGCCGCGCTGGGAAATCCGCGATTGACGCTCGTGTGCCGTGCTTTTTGCGATGAGGATATCGGCGAGATTGCGCTGTGCATTGACGCAACGGATTCGAGCGCGGTGAATGAGCGTGTTGCCGCATTGTGCACGGCGAAAAAAATCCCCGTGAATGTGGTTGACCAAGTGGAGCGGTGTTCGTTTTATTTTCCGGCGATTGTCAAGCGCGAAAATATCGTGTGCGGCATTTCGAGCGGGGGAAAAAGTCCGCTGGTTGCGCAGTTTTTGCGCCGTCGCATTACGGAGGCAATTCCGTCCTTTTTGCCGGAGATAAATGAGCGTATGGGAAGCCTTCGCCGTATCGTGAAAGAAAAATGCGGTTCGCAGAAAAAGCGCGCCGCTGTTTTCCGTGCCGTGTTTGAGCGTCTCATAAAAAGCGAAAATGCACTTGGCGAGGACGAAATCCAGAAAATCATCAGCGATACAGGTGAATAACAAACGGTGTTTCTAAAAATATGCTGTCATTTCGGGACTTGCCTTTTTCTGTATTATCGTATCAAGTTCGGAATGACAAAAAGCAAGGGGACGTTCTATAACTTTTGTCATTTTTCTTTAGAACAAAGTGTTTATAAAAGCGCGTAAATGCTACCATTAAGCCGAAAATTTTAGTAAAATATAAAAAAACGAAAAATGCGGCAGAGATTCCTTAAATTGACAATTACATTTTTTTTGATTCTCTTTTTGACGGTCATTTTTGGACTGCACCCGCTGTATGTTCGTTTTGTCAGCCGCGTTACCGAATACACGCGCTCTGTTGCCGAAAGCATTTCTGAGCAAATCGGCGTAAAAATCTCGTATACATCAATTTCGCCGTCCATTTTGTCGGGATTTCGCATTTACGAAATCTCGATTGAAGACACCGTTTCGGGCGAAAAATGCGTGGAAATCGAGCGCGCAACGGTGTCGTATAGCATAAAAAAAGTGCTTGAGGGAAAATTTGACGAGGCGGTAAAACTCGTTTTTATCAACGGCGTTTCGGTGGATTATAACGATGCTTCGTTCCGAAAGATGATAAAACGCATTTCGGATTTTTTTTCAAACGGTGCACAAAAGACCGAGAAAAGCGAAAAAACGGACGTGCAGCAGATTTTGAAGACGGTCATAAAATATATGCCAGCCGAAGTTATCGCAAAAAACGTGCGCGGGGATTTTCACTCGGATTTTTTTTCGGGGAATGCGGTGTTGCAATCCTTGTCGCTTAAAAAAAACGCCGATGATAACGATTCCGTGTTTGCCAAATTGAGCGGATTTGTGCGCGCAGAAAAAGACATTGCGGGAAAATTGACTTCGGCGGGGGTGCAGTTGTCGCTGTCGGGGAACTTGACGAGCATTTTCGGCGGCTCAAGCGCGCGAATCCACGTTGCGCCGATTTCGAGCGTGGATTATACCGTGGGCAAAATGGATTTACTCTTTCAGTACGATAACGACGCTTTTTTTGTGCGTACGCTGCAGGGTGTGCTTCCCATTTCTGCGCTCGCGGAATATCGCTGGAAAGAAAAAAAACTCCACGCCGCCGCCAGAACCGATAATTTTAACCCGCTTTCGCTCGTGATTTTCAACACAAAAAATGTGCTTTCGCCGTATTTGCCCTATCTGCGCGATTTTCGGATTTCGGGAAATTACAGCGCGGATTTTGATATTGCGCAAAAAACGCTTTCGTACAAGGCTGACGGCAGTGCGCGCTCTCTGGTGCCCAAATTGGAAGAGCGGGTATCGCTTTCGTACAAAATTTCGGGCGATTTAGGGCGGCTTATTGCAAAAAATCTGTCGGTGCGCTCGCGGATTTTGGACGCGGACTACGAGGGCATTTTTGATTTTCGCACGCTGTATCCTGACGGCAGTCTTTTTGTGCAAAAATGTGTTGTGCCGACTTCTGGCGGGATTATGAGCGCGGAAATCTATGTTGAGCCGAATGAGAACGGGCTTTTTGTGATTTCGCCGCAGATTTTTTTGACTGCAGCCGGCGATTCAGAGGAGGAAAGCGAGCAAAGTCTTTCTGCGGTGCAAATTGAGCTGATTCCGCGAAAAAATTCCGTGGATTTTTCTTTTGAAGCCAGCGATTTTTCGCACTTGGAATACGACCAGCCCGCGATTGTGGCAGTGAACGGCAGTATTTTGCTGGGAAAAAAGCCGTTTTTGCAGGCGAGCGCGGAGGTTTCAAATCTTTTTATTGATTCGGCACTCAAAAAAGGCGCATTCTTTTTAAAAGACAAAATTGCCAAAAAGCTCTCCAGCGCGGCTCAAAAGGTGTCGCCGTACATTGCGTCGGTTGATGTGTTTGTGTCGTCGGATTTTAAGTCGTTTTCGTTTAACATTCCGTACGCTATCGCCGCGAACACGCAAAAAGACCGACAGATGCTCATTTTTTCGGCAGACGGCAACGAAGACACGTTCAACATAACGGATTTTGATTTGGTTTTCGGCGGCGCGAGCGTTCAACTTTCCACTCAGGCGAATCTTTCTGGCTCCGTTTTGCACGACATTGGCGATATTTCGTTTCAGTCTCGCCTCGTCGTCAATTCCGTGCAATACGATTTGAGCGGCAGTGTTATCGACAAAAAATGGGTTTCCATTGCGGGCGATTACAATTTGGAGATTTCCTTTTCGCTTGAATTGCCGTTTTTGGGGATTGTCAAAATGGATTCTTTGCCGTTTGCGGTGGGCAAAAACACGTTTGCGGCTTCTCTTGATGCGGCTATTTCGTACACTGCCGAAGATGGTCCTGTGGTGGATTTTCAGCGCGTGGAACTTGATTCGGTGTCGAGCTTTTTTATTGCCGAATCTCCCTCGCTGCTGCTTTCGGGCAGGCTGGACCGTATGGGCATTGTGTTCGATTCCCTGTATTACAGCGACTCCATTTCGGCGCTGGAAGGCTCGCTGTCGTTTATGTGGAACATTGAAGACGGCATTTTCACTTCTGCCGATTTGCAGTCCTATTTGCAAAATCCGTTTTCTTCCGAGCAGATTTCGATTTTTGCGCTGCTTGCAAACCCCGATTTGCTCCCGCTGAATGCAAATTCGTTCAAAAACGGCTTTTATTATTCCGCTGAGGTCAAAATCGATTCGCTGTCGATGTCGCATTTTCTTTCGCGCCAGCAGCCCGACGATACGCTGAGCGCGACGATTTCGGCTTCGGGAACGCTTGAAGACGCATTGCTTTCGCTTTCTCTGCAAAATCTGTCGGTTACGCTTTTGCAAAAACCGCTTTCGGTGAGCGCAAGCGCGGTGCTCGAAGGCTCTTCGGTGCGCGTGTCGCCGCTTGATGTAAAATGGGGCACGACGGTGATACACGACACGTCCGCGACGTTCGACATAAAAACGCTTTCGGGCGCATTTTTGACCACCGTGGAAACCGCATTTCTCAAGCAAGAAGCGAAAATTCCTCTGGCGGTGGAAGTTGAAACGATGTCCACCACGGGCGCAAAAAAGCCCGATGTCATAATGTTTTCGGTGAACACAGACAATATCACGGCATCATTTTTGAACACTCCGCTTTCGTTTTCTGCGAGTTTAATTCGCTCTGCGGGGCGTTTTGACTTGCTTGTTGACGGAAATGCGGGAATTACGGCGTATTGGCTCGATTCGGGCGAGTTTATGCTTCAGATGACGGAGGATTCGCCCGTTCGCGCTAATGCGGACGGCTTTATCCGCGGCGATACGCTGGATTTGTCGATTCACGATGTTTTTATTGATTTGGCGTATCTGAAATGGGTGATTAACAGCCACGTTTTTGCCATTTACAACGGCACGGTAACAGGCGCGGCTCGGGCAAGCGGGATTATTTCTGACCCCGAACTTTCGGGCGCATTTGAAATCAACGGAATGGAAATGACAAGCCCGTCGTTTTTGTCTGAAAATATGTATTGCGATTACATTACGGCGCGCCTTGAGCACAACGAAATTATTATGCCCGAATCGCTTTTTATTGCACAGAAAAAGGCAGGCGCTGTTTTTGCGTCAATTCGGGTGATTTTTGACCGCTTGAGCCTTGACCATGTGGAAGTAAAAATCCGAACGCCGGAAAAGAGCTTTTTGCCCGTCGATGCGGCGATTGACCCGCTTCACATCAAAGGAAAAATCTCTGGCGATTTGCTGTTGAAAATTGCGCTTGACTCCGTGGACGTATCTGGCTCGCTTTCTGCCGAAAACACCACGCTTGAGATTGATAATCCGCTCAATCAAACGCTGAATGATACGATAAACAAAACGTTGAGCCTTAATTTTTTTGGAAACGCAAAAGAAAAAGCCAAAGTCGAAGAACCGGTGAAAGAAACGGCTCCGCTTGATATGGATATTTCGGTGAATTTGGATTTGATTGCTGGACAAAAAGTGCAAATCCTGTTTAACCCGATTCTGCGCGCCTTGATTGCGCCGAATACCGCGCTTTCTATGAGTTTTGACAGCGCAACCGAAAATATCGGCATTGAAGGCGATGTAACGCTTCGAGGCGGAGAAGTTATGTATTTGAACCGCAACTTTTATCTGCGCGAAGGTCGGGTTGTTTTTGACCGCAATAATTCGCTTGACCCGCGCCTGACCGTCCGCGCTGAAATCCGAGAGCGTGATTCAAGCAACGAAACGGTTACGATTACGCTTTCGGCGATAGACCAAAATGTGAGTACATTCTCTCCGCGGCTTTCGGCAAGCCCGGCAAAGAGCGAGGCTGAGGTTATGACGCTGTTGGGGCAGGCGATTTCCGCTGATTCTGATTCTGCGGGGCAAATTGCAGGCTCTCTTTTAGATTACGGGGTTCAAGCTCTTGCGTTCAGAAAAGTAGAAAACGCATTGCGTGATTTACTCAATTTTGATATATTTTCGATACGCGTTACAGCTTTGCAAAATGCGCTTACGCAAAACTCGAATCAAAAAAATAAAGATACAGAATATACGTTCGGTAACTTTTTTGATAATTCGACTGTTTATATTGGTAAATACTTCGGCAGTTTTATTTATGTTGATAGCCTTATGAGGTGGAATTACGACCAAAATAAAGTAGCTGAGGGTTTATCTACGACAGGACTTATTTTCCAGCCAGAAATAGGTTTTGAAATGCAGTCTCCTTTTGCGAATATCCGTATGGATTTAGCACCTGATGTAAGTAGCAATCAAAGTCTTTTGTCCTCGAACCTTTGGGTGCAAGCGGCTTCGTTTACGCTGTCGTGGAAATTTAGTTTTTAGAAAAAATGATTCAAAATAGGAGATTTTATGTATTTTAGAAAAAAATCTGCCATCGCTTTCGTATCAGTGCTGTTTTTGATTTTTCCGTCGCTTTCGGTGATTGCGCAAGAATCAAGCGAAAGCGCAGAAACGACCGCTGTGGAATCTGACGATTGGTATTATGGCAAAAATATTCGCGATGTGCGGTTTAAGGGGCTTGTGACGACCAAAAAAAATGAGCTTGACGGTACGGTTTCAAGTTTTATCGGACAGCCGTTTTCTGATGAGGTTTTTGCCAATTTGTACGACCGCGTGTATTCGCTCGACCTGTTTGATTCAATCGTGCCGAATGCGATTGCGGGAGATGAGCGCAAAAACACCGTTATTGTGGAATTCACCGTTACGGAAAAGCCCAAAATTTCGGCAATCCGATTCGTCGGCAATAAGCAGGTGCGTTCGTCGGAACTGAAAACGGCGATTTCGCTCAAAACCAAAGAGATTTTTGTGAACAGCAAAATGCTCACGGACGAGCGTGCATTGCGCGATTTTTATCTGAAAAAAGGATACACAAAAGTTTCCGTTTCGTCTTCCTACGAGGAAAAAGAGGACGGCATCGAAGTGGTCTTTACCATTGACGAAGGTCACACGACGGTTATTGCAAACATCACATTTGAGGGCAATACGGTTGTGACGGATAAGACGCTCCGAAAACAGCTTTCGCTCAAGGAAGCGCGCAAAATCGGGAGCAAGGGCGAGTTTCAGGAAGCGTCGCTCGACAAAGACAAACAGGCAATCCGCACCTATTATCTTGACCGCGGATATGCTGATATGCAGATTCGCGATGTTCTTCGCACAACGGAATACAATCCCGACAAAAAGCGCGATGAAATGACGATTCATTATGTGATTCAGGAAGGCTCTCCGTACACATTCGACGGCATTTCGTTCAACGGCAACACTATTTTTTCTGATGAAGAACTTTTGAAGGGCTTCAAGATAAAAAACGGCGAAGTGTTCAACCAGTCCAAATTCCAGCAGGGAATGATGGACGTGGTGAATATGTATTACAACAACGGCTACACGTCGAACGGCTTTAATCCCGTGCCTGCAAAAGACAGTGAAAAAAAGACAATCAGCTATACGCTCATCATTCAAGAAAATCCGCGCTCGCACATTGAAAACGTGGTAATCAAAGGCAACAACCGCACGAAAGACCACGTTATCCGCCGTGAAATCACGCTGGAAAGCGGCGATGTTTTTACTGCGAACAAGTTGCAGTCGAGTTTGCGCAATTTGTACAATCTCCAGTATTTTTCAAGCGTTGTGCCTGATATTCAGACGGGTAGAGAGCCTGATTTGGTGGATTTGATTATCACGGTGGAAGAACAGTCAACCACGTCGATTGAGTTCGGCGTTACGTTCTCGGGCGTTTCCGACAGCGACGATTTGCCTGTGTCCCTGTTTGTGAAGTGGACCGACAGCAACGTGGGCGGTTTGGGAAAAACGCTTTCGGCATCGTCCACGATTTCTACGACAGAAAAGACGGTCGGGCTTGAATATTCTGAAAACTGGTGGCTGGGGCTTCCCATCAATATGTCGTTGAGCGGCAGCTATTCGTATTCAGACCTCACGACATACCGCAATTACACAGACCCCACCGGCGCGTCGTACCGCAGTTCGTACTATATGGATTATCAGCAGCAGACTGTGAGTGTGGGGCTTGGCTTGGCACACCGCTGGACACCGGATTTTGCGATTTTAACGCTGTCGGGCGGCATTTCGAGCAGTCTCATCAACAATATGTATGATTCATCGATGTACACGCCGATTGATGCGACTATTCAGGATTACCACAACAACTGGACACCGCTCAACAGCGTCTGGACGGCGTTCTCGGTGGACGACCGCGACATCAATTATGACCCGTCGACGGGCTGGTTTGTCAGTCAGGGATTACGCTGGTACGGCTTGATTCCGTCAATCGAAGACCAGTTTTTCTTGCGCACTGATACAAAAGTGGAGGGCTATTTGACGCTTTTGAACATTCCGTTCTCGGAAAGCTGGAGCTTCAAAGCCGTATTGATGGGCTATTCGGGTGTTTCTATGCTCTTCCCGACGGCAGACACGACGCTGGGACGGCGCAACAAACTCTACATTGACGGTATGTTTAACGGGCGCGGCTGGTCGATTTCGAGCGTGCGTGGAAAGGCGATGTGGAGCAACATCGTGGAGCTGAGAATCCCGTTGGTGCCGCATATCATTTCGCTGGACGGCTTCTTTGACGCGGCGGCGATTGTGGCAGAGCCTGAAGATTTGGGCAGCCTCACAATGCAGGATTTCTACTACAGTACAGGTCCGGGAATCCGCTTTACGATTCCGCAGTTCCCGTTGCGATTGCTGTGGGCGAACACGTTTAGGATTGACGATGAGCGCGAAATCAACTGGAAAAACAACTGGAAGTTTGTTCTTTCGTTTAATATGGTCAACAAATAATTTTATCGGAAAAAGCACTGAATCTGTTTCGTTCGGTGCTTTTTTATTGCCCAAAGCGTTGTACAAGTGCGGGACGAAAAGGAAAATACAGGAATGTCAGTGTGATAAAAAAGATTGTAAAAAAAAGATAAAAACGCTATCATACAAACACTATGAGACGACTTATCCCGATAGTTTTGTTTGCGGCGGCGGCATTGATGGCAGCCTATTTTTTTATGCAGCATCAAAAGCAGGAGGCTGCGGCGGTAGTTTCTGAAAACGGTGAGATTACGCCAGATACCAAAACTGCCTCTGCGGCATCTTCTACCAAAATCGACAGCGAAAACGAAAATATATCTGTTCCTTTTATTGCGCTTTCTGGCGAAGAAAATCTGGTGGCGACGCTCAGTTCTGATTTTAACGGCGACGGCTACGATGACCAGATTGTTGCGGTGAAGCGTTCTTTTAGCCCGTACATCATTTTGATTGTGGCGCTTTATGATTCACAGTCGCAGACGTATGAGCGCAAAGGCGAAATCGGTACGGACATCACGCAGGCGCGCACGTTTTCGTTCACAAGCACAGACATCACGGGCGAGCACAAAAATGCGCTTTTGTACCAAGGCTATGTGGATTCGGGCAGCACGGTGCTCAAGGCGTATTTTATCACCACGCGGCAAAATGGCGCGCTCGCGTTGCAGGAAATCGCCAATTTTGAGGCTGACGGCACGATTTTTATCCAGAAAACCGACCGCTTTGAGTCGTACGAAATGGCGAATGCAAAGGGGAAAAGCTATCCGATTTGGGTGTATTTGTCTGACCCGCAACACACGGGCGACCAAATCCAGCGGCAATATGACTGGAATGCGAATTCGGGGCGATATACGCTCGTAAAGGAATTGCGCGTTTCGGGCAGTCGCATTGAGGCGGAGGAGCTTCAGCGCATAATGCGCGGCAACACGGACACGTTCGGCGAGTTCCTTTCGGGTATGTGGTACAAAACCACGGTGGAAGGCGAGGCGATGCGCTATCTGTTTTTTGATTACACGAACCGCGAAATCATCTTTTTGGAAGACGAAACGGAATCCGTGTATAGCTGGGTGAACAGTTCACTGCGCCCGAGCGGGATTTACATCACGTCGGTCAACAGCGACATCGGCAGTCTTGAGCGCCGTTTTGACATCACCCTTCGCGCTTCCGACAGCTTTTCGCTTCGATTGCAGGACGATGTGCGAATGCCAATCAGCGAAAATACGCGCTGGGACGGTCAGTACAAAAAGATGAAGTTTTTGCAGGAGCTAAAAAAGCCGTCCAAAAAGAAAGAGACCGATTTTATCAAGCAACTTGAAGCAAATCCGCTGTGGTACACCGAAGACGGCAGAAGCGTGGTTTTTGCCGACGGAAAATACACGGTTATCGGCTCGGACGGCGCGGATTCTGGTTCATACGCGCTTGTGCTTTCTGGCGATAAAAATATCGTGCAGTTCCGCGCGGTGTCTGATTCTGCTACGTTTTCGGGAATGTACCGTCTGGAGTTGGTGGATTCTGCGGTGTTCGGCGAAAAGGACGTGAAGTTCTTGCCCGTGTCGCTCAATCTTGACGGCATTATGGACGCTGACGGAAAATCGGTGCTGCTGGTGTTCGGCAAAAACGAAGACGACGAGGAAGAAGAGGAAGAGGAAAATCTGGAGATGCCCGAGCTGGTGCTTGAGGAAGTGACGCCCGAGGTGCAAAATCCGCCGCCGGTGGTTGCGGTGGGAACCAGCCCGCGCTATTTCAGTCCTGACGGCGACGGCAAGCGCGATATGCTGACTGTGCAGCTCAAGGCGCAGAGTTATTCTCCGATTGCGAGCTGGAAGTTCGCGGTAAACGACCCCGAAACGCGCCGTACGTTCTGGAGCGTTTCGGGAAGGGCGTCAATCCCCGAAAAACTCGCGTGGAACGGGCGTGGCGACAACGGCTCGCTGGTGCAGTCCGCGACGGATTATCCGTATATTTTTACGGTGACGGATTCTGCGGGTATGAGCGCAAAATACGAGGGATTTATTCAGGTGGACGTGTTGGTTATCCGCGAGGGCAATAAGATGAAACTGCAAGTTCCGTCTATCATTTTCCGCAGCAACAATGCCGATTTCAAGAGCATTGCCGAGGTTGAGGCGGGACCTGAAGCCGACAGGGCAAACAAGGGGCTTGATGCGGCGACTATCGCGAATAATCAGCGCGTGTTGAGCCGTGTTGCCGAAATTCTGCAAAAGTTCCGCGACTACAAGGTTACCATCGAGGGAAATGCCAACAATTTGACGGGCACAAAAGAAGAGGAAGCCGAGGTGCAGCAACTTTCGGAAGACCGCGCGAAGTTCGTTATGGAATGGCTGCGCCGAAACGGCATTGCGCAATCGCGTCTTTCGGCGCTGGGTAACGGCAGCAAAAACCCCGCGACGAGCAATTTTGAGTATCGCTGGCAAAACCGCCGCGTTGAGTTTATTTTGCAAAAGCCCGACGACGACGATGAAGATTGACAAAACGCTCTGCACGGCGGGGGCTTGAAAGAGGGTGCGGAATAGGATATACTCATTGCTATTCCGTACAGTCAGTTCATAAACCATCCTGACTCAAAACAAAACCAGGTACGCAGAAATCTCTTTTTTGCGGTCAAAGTCTTCGGGAAGTGCTGTCCCAACTTTTCAGAAATCCTGCCTTTCGTTTTCGGAAAATTTTTATTCATCATTTTGGAGAAAAAATGCCAAACGAATTAGTTCTTGTTCTCTCGCTCGTCATCAGCTTTGGTGGCGTGCTTGTGTTTTTCCGTCTTTTCGGCAAAGCGGGAATCTTTGCATGGACGAGCCTTGCCACGATTACCGCCAACATCGAAGTGCTTATGCTTATCCGCGCTTTTGGTATGGACCAGACGCTCGGCAACACGTTGTTTGCAGCCACGTTTGTTTCCACCGATATTTTGAGCGAATGTTACGGCAAAAAGACCGCCAGCCGCGCCGTGTGGATTGGCGTTGCAACGAATGTCGCGTTCCTTGCATTGAGCCAGAGCTGGTTTTTGTACACGCCGGGCGCAGAAGATTTTGCGCGTCCTGCGGTCGAAACGATTTTTAAGAACACACCGCGCGTAATGCTTGCCAGCCTGCTCGGCTACGTTATCAGCGAGCGATACGACGTGTGGGCATACCATGCGCTGTGGGATTTCACTACCAAAAAATTCGGCGATTCAAAAAAGTTCTTGTGGGTGCGAAACAACGGCTCTACGCTTTCTTCGCAGTTTATCAACGTCGTGATTTTCTCTTGCCTTGCATTTTGGGGCATTTACACGCCGAAAATGATTCTCTCGGTAACGATTTCGGGCTACGTTATTTATATCGTAACGAGTTTGCTCGACACGCCGTTTATCTATCTTGCGCGCTATCTTTTTAACAACAAGATGAAAAAAGACGGCGTTTCAGCTATCGACAACATATAGGAGCGATGTATGACGGTAACTCAAGCGACAGGTTTTGCGCGCTACTCGATAACGCCCACAAGCAATCCCCACGAAATCGTGATGCTTCGCGGGAGCGGGTGCAAATGGCGGAAATGCCGATTTTGCGATTATCATTTGGATTTTTCCAAAGACGAAGACGAAAATTTTGCGCTGAATCAAAAGGTGCTGTCGTGCGTCGAGGGAAAATATCCGCTGCTGGAGGTCATCAATTCAGGCAGTTTTTGCGACATCGACGAGCGCACGATGCTCTTGATTTTTGAAACCGCGCGGGCAAAAAATATCCGCGAGCTGTCGTTTGAGTGCCACTGGATTCATCGCGACAAAATCGCTGCATTCCGAAAACGCGTTGCGTCCGAAGGCTTTTTGCTCAGGATAAAAATGGGCGTGGAAACGTTCGACGAGCTTTTTCGCGAAAGCTATCTTGACAAGGGAATGAAGGGCGCAACGCCCGCTGACATCGCAGAATATGCCGACGATGTGTGTCTTTTGCAGGGCATTCCAGCACAGACGGCGGAAAGTATGAAACGCGACATCGATACAGCGTTGGCGTTTTTTAAGCGAGTCTGCGTGAACATTATGACGGAAAATTCGGCAAAAATCCCGCCTGACTCGCGTGTTATCAGCATTTTCCGCAACGAAGTGTTTCCGCTGTATGCTGAAAATCCGCGCGTGGACATCATTATGGATAATTCTGCGTGGGGGCTTTCTGCGCCTGTTTCCGACGGCGAAGTGTGCGCAATGTAGCATTTTTTGCTATTGCTGCCTCTGCATTAAATTAAAGATTATCGCATCAAGTGCGATAATGACAAATATATTTTTATAATGCCAAAATTTGTTTTTGCGCAATGAAGCGAGTGCATTTTGAGGGAATACATCTTTTGGAGTAATGAATTGAGTGCATTACTCCAAAAAGTGTTTTTTCTTACAATGAAGCCAATTCATAACGCGAAAAAGTATTTTTTGGGGTAATAAATTTTTCTTCATTACCCCAAAAGGTGTTTTCTCGACTTTTCTAAAAATTTCACGGCAAGAAAGTGTTTTCTTAAATGAAGTTTATAAAATTGCGGTGGAAGTGGAAAAATGCTTGTCGTTGGCGAACTTGATTCGCAGTCTGATGGTGCTGGAGTGCGCCGATGACAGCGCGAAAGCGGCAATAAACAATAAAAACGCGAGACGGCGGGGAAATATCTCTCACAACAAAACCCCGTGTCTCGCGCTTTTTTTTGCGTTTCTGAACTGTGTGTTCCTCCTTCAAACCTTATTTGCCGGGCTGACCGTAGTACGCATTCGGTCCGTGCTTTCGCTGATAGTGCTTGTCGATGATGTAATCAGGCAACGTCATCGCCGCAGGATTCACCGCAACCGTGAACGCCGCCATCTTCGCCACTTCCTCAAGCACCGCCGCATTATACACCGCCTTTGCTGCGTTCTTGCCCCATGTGAATGGACCGTGCCCCGCAACCAAAACCATCGTTGTTTCCGCAGGATTTATCCCTTCGTCCGCAAAATGCTTCACGATGAGCTTTCCTGTTTCAAGCTCGTAGTTCGCCTTGAGAGCCTCGCGCGTGATGTACGGCGTGCAAGGAACAGCGGTCTGAATATGGTCGGCGTGCGTCGTGCCAAAGAGCGGAATAGAACGCACCGCCTGCGCCCAGCTCACCGCGAACGTCGAATGAGTGTGCACAATGCCGCCGATGTCCGCGCCTTTTTCAACAGCCCATTCCTTGTACAAAACGCAATGCGTCGCTGTGTCGCTCGACGGATTAAGCTCGCCCTCGACTTTCTTTCCGTCAAGGTCAACGATAACCATCGAATCCGCGCTCAGCTCATCATACGGCACGCCGCTCGGCTTTATCGCAAACACGCCCGCCGCCTTGTCGAACGCGCTCACGTTGCCCCATGTGTAAATCGCGAGATGCTGTGCAGGGATTTGCATATTCGCTTCGTATGCTTCTTCTTTCAAACTCTGGTATTTACTCATTTGTGTAGTACCTCCCAATATAATTTTGCGTCTTTACGCTTTATTTTAACGCCTTGAAACGTGCAAAATACTCGTCAATTTCGCTTCGCATTTCAATACCGACCTGCTCAAAGCAATCGAGCAGACTTTGGTAAGTGCCAACCCCCGCGAGAAAATCCCAGAATTCTTCCGCAACCTTCAACTCTTCCTGCAAATCGAGCATACCGCGCATTGTCCATCTCGCGTAAGACTCAGGCGCATACGGATTGTATGGAATCGCAATGCCCGTGCTGATTTTTGCCTGCGGATTTTCCGCGAGCGTTACGGCGACCCATTCAAGCAAAGTGCGCTTGAACTGCTTGAACTCGTTGGAATTCGGCTTGGCGGATTTTATGTCGAAAAAGTACAGTTCGCCGTTATGCGATTTCAGCATCAAATCGACCTTCGTCGGCTTGATATTGTGCATTTCTCCCACTTGGCAAACAGCGCGTATTCTCTCGATTTCTTCAAGTTTCGCAGGAATGGTCGCCGCAACATTCAAGCCGTCAATAATGTCCTGAATAACGCGCTGTGCCTGTCTGCTGATTTTGTCGTTCGGCGTAAACTGCTTTTTACACTCTGCAAAAGTGCCTTGCCCCAATGCAAGTGCAACAGGCTCAAAAATGCTCGTGCCGAAGTTCGTGCAAAGCGAATGGATAAACGAATAAAGAGCAAGCCTGTCCGCTCCCAGCAATCGCGTGTGAAACGGCATTGCACCGGATTCTGGATTGTAGTGGGAAAATTTATTGCGCAATGCGGTTCGCAAAATCTCTTTAATTGCTTCTGTGTTCATTCTGTTGCCTCCTTTAGATGAAAAATTGTTTCTGAATAAGCGTTTTTCGCCTTTTCTGTGCGGTTCAGAACGGGGCGCTCGTAGCGGTTGACAATTTTCATTCCCGCTTTTTCGGCAATGCTCGGATACAAATTATATTTGTCGTTCGCAACCAAAAAGACATTGTAATCGTCCGCAAGATACTTTTTGCAGTTCAAAAGCACCTCCGCAATGCCCTCGACATACGCACTTCGCGCGTCAAGCGTCTGCCCATTGCGAAGCGGTCCGATTTCCTGCGTATCGCGGCGCGGAAAGCAGAAAAGTTCATACGCATAGGCGTGCTGTTCGTGATAGTCGATAAGCCCGACATACGGCGGACTGGAAAAAATTCCCTGCAATTTCTGCGTTTTCAGAACTTCGGCAAGCGCGGGATTTTTATTCTGGAGTTCGGCGGTTAAATCAATCGTTCTGCTGTCGCCCGTTACGCAAAGTTGCGCCGTTTTGGTACGCAGTTGGCTGAACTGATACAAACGGTTCACCGTGTCTTTGCTGTATGTCCCCCACCATTTTGTTATCGAAAAGAGCGGCTTGCAGATTTTGTAATGCTTTGTGCAGTAATACGGCGTTTTCACAGGCTCCAAAAGCGTGGCAAGGTCAGAATGCGTCGTCGCGCGGCATGAGCGCATTGTTCGGCTCAAAAGCACCGTAAGCACATTGCGGATTTTCTCGTCGCTCGCCGCATTGATAAGGTCGCGCACAAGATACAATTCTTCGCGGACGCTCGGCAAAAACCATTTTGTCAAGAACGATTTTTCATCGGTTTCAAGCGATATTCCGTATTTTTCGGTGAGCGCGGTATAAGTCGGCATAAACTCCGCAACTTTCTGCTTGCTGTATTCTTTTTCGTTGATTGTCTTGTTGCGGATTGCGGTTTTATACTCATACGACGAAAAATATTTTGTGTTAAAATCCGCAAGTTTTTCCATAAACGCGTTTTCAAAATCGGCAAGCGTCGTCTGCTTGTAATGCACCTGCAATTTCGTGGTGATAGCGTCTATTTCCCGCTCCAGCGCGAACATATCGACTTCATCAATTTTGCAGTTTGCAATCAGCGTGTTGAAAAGCGAAACATCAGTGCCGATTGCGTTTATGCCGAGCTCGTTTGCCTCGACAAGCGTCGTGCCGCTCCCGCAAAACGGGTCAAGCACAAGGTCGCCCGCCTTGAAATACACTTCTTTCTTGAAAGCGTCGGTGTGCGCGTCCAAAAAATATTCCACCAGTTGCGGAATGAATTTGCCTTTGTAGGGGTGCAGACGGTGGACGTGTTTTGTGGTTTCGGCTTCAGTGCAATTTGAAAACGAGAGCGCCCAGTTAAGCGATTCGTCCTTGCTCCATTTTGCTTCGGTGTATTTTTTGTTCTGCTCATAGTAGGATTTCAGTTCGGAAAGCGAAACGGCGGGCGTTCCGTTGTCGTCGTGCTTTTTGATGAGCGCGTATTGAATGAGATAGCCGATGTTACTTGTGGAAACTGGTTTCCGCAAAAATGCAGTTGCCCAGCGGCTCGCTTCGGGTATTGGAATAAGGTCATTTTCTTGAAAAATTGTTGAAATCATACTTCTATTGTATCAGAAAAACAAAAATATACCTATAGCATTGTAATCACACTGATAGACAAAGAACTCTGCGTCTATCAGTGTGCAGTTACACGCTATGCACGCCAATATGCCGCGTTCCATCGCAATTCGTTGCGGATTTGAGGAATCGTCGTGTTCTTGTCGATTGCCACGCACTCAATGCCGACCATCTCGCACCAATCGCGCAGCTGCTCCGTCGTGATGATGTTGCTGAACGCCGTGTGATGTCCGCCACCTGCCAAAATCCACGCCTCCGCGCTCGTTTCAAGGCTCGGATACGGCTGCCAGAGCATACGCGCCACAGGGAGTTTCGGCAGCGGAGCTTCAGGCGGAATCACGTTGATTTCGTTCACGACACAGCGGAAGCGATTTCCCATATCCACCACCGCGGCAACCAAGCCCTCGCCCTCAAGCGTGTTGAACACCATTCGTGCAGGAGGTTCTTTGTCGCCGATTCCCAAATGATGCACCTCGATTTTCGGCTTTGACACCGCAATTTCTGGGTCAACCTCAAGCATATGGCTTCCCATATTCGCCTCTTTGCCCGCGACAAGATTGTATGTGTAATCCTCCATAAAGGCATTGCCCTTCTTGCCCGCGACGACCTGCCCCGCCGTCATCACCTTGAACGTGCGGACGAGAGCCGATGTCTTCCAGTCGCCCTCTGCGCCGAATCCGTAGCCGTCCGCGAGCAATCGCTGAATTGCCAAGCCAGGCAGCTGCTTCATTCCGTGCAAATCCTGAAAGTTCGTGCAAAGAGCCTTGCCGTCGTTGTCTTTGAGGAAGCGGCGAAGTGCGATTTCAATGCGCGCCTGCTCTTTAATCTGACCGATGACGAAATCTTTGTCGAAGCCGTTGCCCGAGTCGTAGATGATTTCGTATTTCGCATTATACTCGTCAAAAAGCGCGTTCACGTCCGCTTCGCTCACGTCTTTCATATACGCCACAAGGTCGCCAATGCCGTAATATGGCACGCTCCAGCCGAACTTTATCATCGCCTCTACCTTGTCGCCGTCGGTAACCGCCACTTCACGCATATTGTCGCCGAAACGGATAACGCGCAGGCTCTTTCCGTCCGCCACCGCACACGCCGCTCTCATCCAATCCGCAATGCGCTTCTGCGTCCTCTCGTGCGACCAATGCCCCACGATGACCTTTCGCGGCAAATCCATTCTGCTCGTGATAAAGCCGAACTCGCGGTCGCCGTGCGCGCTTTGGTTGAGGTTCATAAAGTCCATATCCATCGTGGCGTACGGGATTTCCTCGTTAAACTGCGTATTGAGCTGCAGCAGCGGCTTTTTGTATGCGTTCAAACCGCGAATCCACATCTTTGCAGGGCTGAACGTGTGGCACCAAATCACCACGCCCGCGCACTTGTCGTCGCTGTTCGCGCTCTCAAGCGCCTTGTGAATGCTCTCTGGAGTTAAAAGCGTTTCCTTCCACACAAGGCGGCAGGGCAGCACGTTCTTTGCGTTAAGCTCGTCCACGATTTTCTTTGAGTCAATCGCGACTTGCTTCAATGTCTCTTCGCCGTACAAATCCTGACTTCCCGTCAAGAACCAAAACTCGTTTACTGTTAAATCAATCATCTCTATACCCCTCAGGCTCACCCTGTTTTCAGGCACAGCCTGTTTTCAGGCTTAGCCTGTTTTTCACATATATTTTAGTGGCAGTGTTACGGAAAGTATGCTTTTCTTTTTGTCATTGCCGTACTTGCCTTTCTGTCATTGCCGTACTTGCCTTTCTGTCATTGCCGTATTCGCCTTTCTGTCATTGCCGTACTCGATACGGCAATCTATAGCAATATAGGCGTTTTGAGAAAGAGGCTGTGCCTCAGATTATCGGGTCGAGCCCGATAATGACAGCTTAATTCTGCGTAAAAAACGGGTCGAGCCCGATAATGACAATTATCGAACACGTCCATTTTAGTTACGAGCGTAACTAGACCTTTGATGCGTTCGTATCAAACTCTTTGATGCGTTCGTATCAAACTCTTTGATGCGCCCGTATCAAACTCCGTGATGCCGCCTAGATGTTTTCAACTGCCGCCTTTAAGACAGGCAAGCCCGCTTTGTAATTCTTAAAGAACGCATTAAAGCCGTCGATGTCCTTTTGCTCTGGCGCGACCGTCGTTTTCTTTGCCGAGGCGAACACCTCATCATTAAGCCAATCGCTCAAAGCCTTGCCATTCCCGCGCACCAAATACGCCGCGAGCAGTGCCATGCCCCACGGACCGCCCTCGCCAGCCGTTTCCAAAGCCGACACGCTTGTGTGCATAGCCGCCGCCATCACCTTCAAGCCCACGTCTGCCGTCTTGAAAAATCCGCCGTGCCCCGTGAGGCTGTCGATTTTGACTTTCTCGTTGTCAAAGAGAATATCCATTCCCGTGCGGAGCGCGCCGAGAGCCGTGAAGAGCTGGGAGCGCATAAAATTGCTGAGCGTGAAATGGTTTTCTTGCTTGCGGAGGAAAATCGTGCGACCTTCGCTGAAGCCCGTCATACTCTCGCCAGAGATGTAGTTGTACGGGATAAGTCCGCCGCAGTCCGCGTCCGCCGTGAGTGCCGTCGAAAGCAATTTGTCGTACAGCTCGCCCTTTTTCACCTCGAAACCGAGCGTTGAAACGACCTCGCCGAAGAGCTTAATCCACTTGTCGTATTCGCCCGTGCAGTTGTTCGCGTGCGCCATCGCCACAAGCGAGCCGTCTGGCGTAGTTACGAGGTCGATAAGAGAGTTATACGCCTTGCTCAGCTCTTTTTCCAGCACGACCATCGCGAACACCGACGTTCCCGCCGACACGTTGCCCGTTCTCACTTTCACGCTGTTCGTTGCGACCATTCCCGTGCCTGCGTCGCCCTCGCTTGCGCAAAGGGGAATGCCTGCTTCAAGGTCGCCGTCTTTGTCGAGCAGAGCCGCGCCCGCATTCGTGAGTGAGCCAGCGTTTTCGCCCGCGCTCAAGACCTTCGGCAGAACATCTTCGAGCTTCCACGGCATTTCTTTGATTTCAGGAAGATTGTCGAACTTTGCAATCATCGCCGCGTTGTAATTTTTCGTCGCCGTATCAATCGGGAAAATCCCCGACGCGTCGCCGATACCCGTAATCTTTTCGCCCGTGAGCCTCCAGTGAATGAAGCCGTCAAGCGTGGTTACGAACGCGACATTTTTGACGTGCGCTTCTTTTTTGAGCACCGCCTGATACAAATGCGCGATTGTCCAGCGTTCAGGAATCGGGTAGTTGAAGAGCGCAGAGAGCTTTTCGCTTGCCTCGCCCGTAATCGTGTTGCGCCATGTGCGGAACGGAGTGAGCAGCGTATCGTTTTTGTCGAACGCCAAGTATCCGTGCATCATCGCGCTCACGCCCATTGCGCCGAGCTTTTTGAGCGTAACGCCGTATTTTTCGCGAACGTCCCTCTTCATATCCGCGTAGCACGTCTGCAATCCCGTAAGGATTTCGTCCATCGAATACGTCCACACGCCGTCCACGAGTGAGTTTTCCCAATCGAATGCACCCGTGGCAATCGGCGCGTTGTTGCTCGCGATAAGCACCGCCTTAATGCGCGTCGAGCCGAACTCAATGCCCAAACACGCCTTGCCCTCTTCAATTTCCTTTGCGATTTCGTTTTTATCCATCAAAATCCCCCAATATCAAGTTCTCTTTGAATTTCTTTCTCACACTTCTTTCAGTGTCGTTCGCTATTGACTTTTACAAAACAGCCTATGGCTGCAAATTCTCTTTGAAATAAATGTCTATCGGTATATCGATTTTGCTCTGCGGCACTTCATTAAACACCAAATGCCGAAACAGCGTATGCAATGCGATTTTTCCTTGCTGCATCGGCTCTTGGTCAATCAAGCAATGTATTTTCTCTTCGCGCAAAAGCCGCTCATTTTCGTCGATGAGGTCGAAGCCCGTAACCGCCACGCCCGCAATTCCGTGCTGTGCAATGTAATCCGCCACGAGCTGTACTTCCACGCTCACCGTGCAAATGCCTGCAATATCGCTGCGGGAAGCAAAAAGATTGTCGAGCGTTTTTGCGATAAGCTCTTTCTTTTTTTCTATGCTGCAATTTTCCAAAATGATATGCGTTACCGTACAATTGTTCCTTTGCGAAAACCACGCACAAAAGCCCCGTGCTCGCTCGTTTTGGTTATACGCTCCGCCGTAGATTTCAATAACAGCATACGTCCCGCTTTTTTTGCCGAGCAACTCGGTGAGTTTTCCTGCCAAAAAACCCGCATTGTACGGGTTCTGCGTGATAACCGAAAGCGGTTTATTTTTTGCGTCCTGATTGTTTTCAAACGCTTTGATTGAAGTATCAACCAAACAATACGGCTTTAGATTTTCCGCCTGCAAAAGCAGTTCGCACATCTTTTCTTGCATTACAGGCGCAATAATATACGCATTGCAATCAGATTGCGTCAGTGCGTCAAAACTGCTCGACAGCGATTTGTCGTCGTTTCGGTCGAAAAAAAACGGGTGCAATGAAAACGAAAACGATGACAATTCCGTTTTGCTGTAGTTTTGTGCGCCGTCAAACAGTTTGTTCCAGTAGCCTGACCCGCTCGACAACGACGGCAAGAGTATGCCGATTTTGCTCTGTACGTGCTTTTTGAGATGCTGCGCAAGTGCGTCTGGCTGATAACCGTGCTGGTCAATCACCGCCCTGATTTTTGCTTCAGTTTCAGGATAGACATGCCCGCGAGCGTGAAGAACACGGTCTACCGTTGCGATTGAAAAACCTGATAATTTAGCAATTTCTGTTATCGTCATACTCTGAAATCTCTTTATGTGTACGTTAACACAAGTGTAATGCCTGAATTATAATCTGTCAAATTCTTTTTTTACTTTTTTTGAAATATATCTATTTTTTTAAGGAGATACCGAACATTCCTTTTTAAAAAGGCATTGTCGAACGAGTGAGAGCGGCATTTCTTATAAGGAAACGGTGTCATTTCTTATAAGGAAATGATGTCGTTTCTTACCTAGTGACGATGGCTAAGCTTTATAAGAAATGGGTACGATTCTTTGTCTAAAATGAGGTACATTCTTTGTAAGGAAATGGGGGCATTTCTTTGCATAGTTTTTTATGGATACAAGTGATTGGGAAGATGAGGCTGAAACGGCGGTGAATGATGATTCTCTTTTGGCGTGGGCAAAGGAATATTTATCTGAAAAATACGCTAATGCGCCAAAGTCATTTTTGGAAGCGTACCGAGATGCGTATGACAAGGCGAAAGCGGAGATTTTTGCATTGCCGCCGCAGGAATTCAAGGCGCGGTTGATATGGCAAGCGGCGAATCAAAATCTGAGGGCGAAGATTTAAAATCGTTTTTGCTCACGTCGGTTTTATTCGATGACGCAAAGCAAATTATTGTGCTGAAAGATGTTGCACCGCATTTTAACGAGCCTGTGATTGTTTCTTGCTTAAAAGAAATTGCTGAAAAAAGGCTGTAACGGCGGCGATGTGGAATTCGCAGTGAATCAAGCAATCGAAAACAGATACATTGCGTTTGCAAAACAGAACGACAGCGAAAGCCGCTTAACGTTCGATGATGTGAAAGCGGTGTTTGAAGACAAAGACACAAAGTCTGTTTCTGAAACACTAAAAGAAAAAATCGATGCGCTGCGGGCGGAATTGGCAAAATATCCGTTCCGAAACGCAAGCAGAGAATAAGGGAGATTGATATATGGGCGAAAGATTTGAAAAGGCGATGTGCTGAGAGTGCCGATTGGTGTGACCGCTCGGAGCGGCGGAACATTACGGCGTGTATGTGGGAAACGGGGAAGTAATTCATTTTTCTGCGGGCAATTTGAATCCTGCCGAAGCCGATATTAAACGCACAACGCTTGCAGAATTCGAGAAAGACGGAGAAGCTCGCCTTGATAATCAAGAAGCTGCGTGTTTTTCAAAAGACGAAATCGTAAAGCGTGCAGAAGCTCTGCTTGGCACACAGCAGGGAAAATATGACCTTGCGCTTAACAACTGCGAGCATTTTGCAAAATGGTGCAAGACGGGGAAAAAAGTATCTGACCAAGTGGAAGCTGTGAAAGAAACGGTGCCTTCGGGAGAGGAAATCCTTGAAACGTATTCGAATTTGAAAACGGCAAAGAAAACGCTGGCGGAACTTTTCAGCGCGAACAAAGTGCAAAAGGAACAAACGTATGCAAAAATAAAAAAGCGTACGAAAGAACTTCTTGACGATTATGACAATCGCGAGAGCGGCACTACAGCGGAAGACTGGATTTCTAAGACGTTCGACACGCTCAATCCGATTAAGACGACGGCGGAGTCTGTGAACGATTACATCAACGACGTGAAGAACGAGCTTTCAATAAACGATGCGTATCGCGAAGATTTGGCGCAGTCGGTGAAAAAAGGAATGCCTGTGTCGGTTTGGTTTATGAAAAACACCGAAAAAACGATTGGACGCAATGCAGGCGAGTTATATCTCAATCAAGCGCAAGCAGACATTTTTCGCGGCATTGAATCAGACTCGGCTGAACATACAGCAGAAACGGGCGTGCCTGCGAAACAGGGCTTTTGGGAATCGCTCGACACAAAAGACCAATCGCAAAAGCAGAATGCAAAGATTGTGCTTGCAACGGGGCTGAAAATCTCGGGCGAAACCTTTTTGCATTGCGAAATTCCGACATCTGTTACGGTTCCTGTGGCTTCAGCGGCGGTGGAAATCGGGTGTGCAGTAAAAGAGTGTGCGGCTGGCGAAATCAGCACGGCGAAGTGCATTGGAAAAGTTGCGAGCGAAGTTGCAATAGCGGGTGTGCATATTATTCAGCGGTCGGCTGTAAATGTGAAAGAAATTGCGTTGCATTCAGTTTCACAGGCAGCATCGCATATCACAAAACGCATTGCGGGCGGCACGATAAAGCAGGCGAGCGCAACGGCAAAGCGTGAGATGAAATCGGCGTTCGGCGTTGCGGCAAAATCGTGCGCAGCAAAAGTGGCGAAAGTGGTTTCTGGTGGCGTAAAAGCGGCAGTAAGAGGTTTTGCAAAAGCATTTGGAGGAAAACGATGATATATACGATACAGAAACTGACGGAATTGTATGAAAATGACGGATACGAGAGCGCAAAGGCGTATTTTGACGATTGGCAAGCGGCAAAAAAGGACATCACGCAAAAATATGCTACGGTAATGCTCTTTATGGCGCGGCTTTGTCTTGCAAAAGAACGCTTCGATGATTTATCGCAGTTTTTTAATGCTGGTGTGAATGTGGCAGAGAAGCAGGAAAAAATGCAAACGCAAAAAATCTCTGCGGAAAAATCGCTTTCGATTGATATGGTAGATATTCCCGATAGCAATTTTAAGATGCTCCGAACTCCTGTAACGCAGAAACTGTATTCTGCAATAATGGGCGAAAATCCCAGTTATTTCAAAGGCGATGAGAATCCTGTGGAAAGCGTGAGTTGGTACGACGCGATTTATTTTTGCAACAAGTTGAGCGAGAAGTTGGGCTATGAGCCTGTATATGCGGTGAATAAAAATACTGACGTAACAAAATGGAGATATACTCTGCATGAAGGCAATTCAATTTACGGCACCATCACGCAGAATGAATCTGCAAACGGTTTTCGGCTGCCGACGCTGGACGAGTGGCAATATGCGGCAAAATGTGGGCAGAACTACATATATGCTGGGAGCAACTACCTTGATGAAGTGGGGTGGTATGAAGGCAACAGCGGAGACAAAACTCACCCTGTAGCGCAGAAAAAGCCGAACGGGTACGGGCTTTTTGATATGAGCGGCAACGTGTGGGAATGGGTGTGGAATTCCAACAACAGAGGAAACCGTTGGTACTGTGGCGGATACTCGTGTGGACAAGCAAGATGCTGTGCTGTCAGCTACTATGACAACTTCAGTGCTTCTTACTTCTCCAGCTACTTAGGTTTTCGCGTGGTGTGCAACAAATAATTTTAGGCAGGGGCTATGCGCCCTTGCTGATACGGCAGGGACGGGGTATAATAGAAGCGGAGGTGTAGAGATGCCGTATGCTGTTTTAGAAAGTAAAATAAGGACACTGCCCGAAGAGTATTATC
>CALBGU010000266.1 GCA_937893155.1 uncultured Treponema sp.
TGTGCACGTTCTCGCGGGCTTTTTCGCCCGTAATCCACTTGCTTTTGCCCGTAACAGTCGCCGTTCTGCCGTCCGCCGTCATCGCGTATTTAACGATGACATACGGAAGACGGTGCGTGATGTAATAGAAGAAAATGCCGTTGAGCGCGTCACATTCATCGCGCAAAAAATCCTGCACGACCTCAATGCCCGCCGCTAAAAGCTGCTGCACGCCCTTGCCGCTCACGAGCGGATTGGGGTCGCGGCTTCCGATAACCACGCGCGCAATGTTCGCTTGGATAATCGCTTGTGTGCACGGGGGCTGCTTCCCTGTGTGGCAACACGGCTCCAGCGTAACGTACATTGTCGCGCCTTTCGTGTCCACACCCTTTTCACGAGCATTCTTCAAGCAATCCCGTTCTGCGTGCAAATCCCCATAGCGATGATGGTATCCCGTCGCCAAGATTTCCCCGTCTTTTTCAAGCACCGCACCAACCAACGGATTGGGGTGCGTCCAGCCTTCGCCTTTTTTTGCCTCTGCAATCGCGAGGCGCATAAAATCTGTGGATATACGTTCGCTCATCTCAAAAATAGTTTTATACCAAACTATTATAGATTGTCAATACTCTTTTCCGCTGCAATGCCGCAAAAATATTCGGTCATTTCAACCGTGCCTTTTTGATTTTGCCTTTTTTTATCTCCCCCGCCCCGCACTTTCCGTCAACAAAATTTTTTTGTGCCTTCACTTTCGCGTGGATTTACCAAAAAAAAATTTTTTTTGCTTTCACTCCGCGTGGATTTACCAAAAAAAAATTTTTTGCGCTTTCACTCCGCGTGGATTCGCTAAAAAAAAATTTTTTGCGCTTTCACTCCGCGTGGATTCGCTAAAAAAAAAATTTTTTCGCTCTCACTCCGCGTGGATTTACTAAAAAAAAATTTTTTTCGTTTTCACTTCACTCGGATTCACTCAAAAAAAATTTTTTGCGCACTCACACCCGCGCGGAAGGAGATTTTTCTTACACGCCGCACGGCTTATTATGGACGAAATAGCATTGTTTTTGTATACTGAGAGAAAACTTCTGGAGTTTGTGTCGATGACAAAGTATATTTTTATTACTGGCGGTGTGGTGTCGGGTTTAGGAAAGGGAATCGCGGCGGCTTCTTTGGGGCTTATCTTAAAAAGCCGCGGTTTGACGGTGGTGAATCAAAAGTTTGACCCCTATTTGAATATTGACCCCGGAACGATGAATCCAAAGCAGCACGGCGAGGTATTTGTTACCGACGACGGAGCCGAAACAGACCTTGATTTAGGACACTATGAGCGTTTTACGGACGCGACATTGAGCCAGAGTTCTAACACGACGGCGGGCAGGGTGTACTTGTCAGTCTTAAATCAGGAGCGCGAGGGCAAATTTCACGGCGGCACGGTGCAGGTTATTCCGCATATCACTGAAGAAATCAAGCGCAGAATGTTGCTTTCGACTGCTGAAACGAATGCGGACGTTATCATCACGGAAATCGGCGGCAGCGTGGGCGACATCGAAAGTTTGCCGTTTATCGAGGCGATTCGCGAGATTAAATACGAAGTCGGCGAGGAAAACTGCTGTTATATTCATTTGACGCTCGTTCCGTATATGAAAAAGGCGCGCGAACTCAAGACGAAGCCGACGCAGCACAGCGTGAAGGACATTCAGGAGCTGGGAATTCAACCTGATATTTTAATGCTCAGAAGCGATGTGTTTATTGACGAGGCGGTGAGGGAAAAGCTCGCGCTGTTTTGCAATGTGGAAACGGATTGCGTGATTCAGAACCTACAGGCGAAAAGCATTTATGAAGTGCCGCTGAACCTTGAAAAAGAGGGTTTGGGAAACGCGGTGTGCAAGGTGTTGGGCATCGAGGAAAAGCCGAGCGAGCTTACCGAGTGGAAAGAGATGGTCAAGCGGTACGAAAACCCGATTCAGACCGTGAAAATCGCGCTCGTGGGAAAATATGTGGAATTGCACGACGCGTATTTGTCGGTGGTGGAGAGTTTGATTCACGGCGGCATTTACAATCAAGCGGAAGTCGATATTGATTGGATTGACAGCGAGGAATTGACCGACAAAGAGGTTACGGCGCAGAGATTGCGGGGGGCTGACGGCATTATCGTTCCCGGGGGATTCGGCGACCGCGGAATTGAGGGAATGATTTTGGCGGCGCAGTTTGCGAGAGAAAATAACGTGCCGTATTTTGGCATTTGCCTCGGTATGCAGATTTTAGTCATCGAATACGCGCGAAATGTCTTAGGTTTTGCCGACGCGAACTCGACCGAGATGAATAAGGACACGTCGCACCCTGTAATTGATTTGATGGCAGACCAGCAGGGGAAAATCCTCGGCGGAACGCTTCGGCTGGGGAAATATGAATGCGCCGTAACGCCGAACACGCTGACTGAAAAGGCGTATGGCTCTGCGACGGTGTGGGAGCGGCATCGCCACAGATATGAGTTCAATAATGCGTATCGCGAGGATTTTAAGAAGGCAGGGCTGATTATTGCGGGCGTGAATCCAGAGCGCGATTTGGTGGAGATTTGTGAAGTGCCGAATCATCAATGGATGCTCGGTGCGCAGTTTCACCCAGAGTTCAAAAGCCGTCCGAACAAGCCTCAGCCGCTGTTCCGCGATTTTATTACGGCGAGCTGCAACAATGCAAAGACAAAAAACGGGAGGGCGTAGGCGATGAGCAGCGTGGATTTGAAAGAAAAAGAAAAAATCGTTGTGTTGGATTTCGGTTCGCAGTATGCGCATTTGATTGCCAAAAGATTTCGTGCATTGGGGTATTATAGCGAAATTGTACTGCCTTCTGCTGATGTATCTGTTTTTAAAAATGCCTGTGGCATTGTTTTAAGCGGCGGTCCGTCGAGTGTGTATGAAGAAAACGTGCCTGAGTTCAACGAAGAGATATTACAACTCGATGTGCCGATTTTGGGGCTGTGCTATGGGCATCAACTCCTTGCGAAAAGCTACGGCGGAAGCGTGGAAAAGGCTTCTGTCGGCGAGTTCGGCATTGCGCATTTGAGTTTGAACGAAAAAGGAAAAGTTTCGCCGCTGTTTGAGAACGTGTCGTTGACCACGCAGGTGTGGATGAGCCATCAAGACGCGGTGTGCGCTCTCGGCGAGGGATTTGAGGTCATCGGAAGCACGAAAGATTGTGCGTTTGCCGCGGTGCAGAATCTGGAGAAAAAAAGGTTTAGTTTGCAGTGTCATTGCGAAGTGAAAGACACTCCAGAGGGAAATACGATTTTTGAAAACTTTGCGCACATTTGCGGTATGGCGAAAAACTGGGACGAAGACACTGTTTTGAACCACATTCTTTCTTCTATACAACGCGACGCAGAGGGAAAAAATGTGTTGCTCTTTTTGTCGGGCGGAGTCGATTCAACGGTAGCGTTTGCGCTGTTGAACAAGGCTTTAGGGCAAGAGCGAGTGCTCGGTCTTCATATCGACAACGGCTTTATGCGCAAAAACGAGAGCAAGCAGGTGAGCGAGGCGTACAAAGCGCACGGATTTACGAATTTCATCACGGAAGATGCGTCGGAGAGCTTTTTGGCGGCGATTGCAGGCTTGACCGACCCGCAAAAGAAGCGAATGGCGGTGGGGGAGAACTTTATCGCGGTGAGAGATAGCGTTGTGGAGCGATTGAAGCTCGGACAGGACGGAAAAGTCTGGATGCTCGCGCAGGGCACGCTTTACCCCGATATTATCGAGAGCGGCGGAACGAAAAATTCGCATACGATAAAGACGCACCACAACCGAGTGGACGGGATTCAAAAACTCATTGCGCAAGGCTTGGTTATTGAGCCGCTGAAGGATTTGTATAAAGACGAAGTGCGCGCGATTGGAAAGAAAATCGGTTTGAGCGATGAACTCGTTATGCGACACCCGTTCCCCGGTCCTGGACTTTCGATAAACGTGCTTTGTTCTTCTGGCTCTTTGAGCGCGGAGGATAAAGCGGAGATGGAGAAGGCGCAGGCGGAACTTGACGGCGTGGAGATTACGCAATTTTGCGAGCATTGCACTGCGTCGATGAAAAAAAGCGTGTTGCCTGTGAAGAGCGTCGGCGTGCAAGGGGATTTTAGAACGTACCGATTTCCTGCGGTGTTGACGTTCGCGGACGAGGGAAACGGCTTTTATCATATTCCGAAAGTGCGGGAAAAGGTGGAAGGTGCGTCGTCGAGCATCACAAACAAGGCGCGCTATCTTAATCGCACTGTGATAAAGCTGTATCAGAACCCGAAATGCGATGAAAGCGAAATGAAGCTGCTTGAGGGATATTGCACGAAGGAGCGGCTTGACCAGTTGCGCGAAGTGGACAATATTGTTTTGACGACGCTGCACGAAAAGGGGCTGTATAATTCGATTTTCCAGCATTTGACGATTGCGCTTCCGTTTGCGAGCGAAAAAGGCAAGCAATGCTTTGTGCTGCGCCCTGTGGTGAGCGAGGACGTAATGACGGCGAGATTTGCGTGGCTGCCGATGGACGTGTTAAAGGAAATTGTGGCAAAGATTGCGGATTTGCCGTTCGTGGACGCGCTGTATTTCGACGCGACGAACAAACCGCCTGCAACTTTCGGCTGGGAGTGAGCGGCTGGGGGCTGTTTTGAAGAAAAGGCTTTTTTGTCAGGCTAAGCCTTTTTATAAAATCCTGTGAGAGATGAATTTGCTCATTTCTTGCAGGATTTTTTTTATAAATTATTGTGTTACTTTGGGAGTATATGATTTGAAAACTGTAACGATTTGCGGAAGTATGAGATTTGAAGATGAGATGAAAAGTATAGCTTTTTTGCTGGAAACAAAATATAAAATGTGTGTTTTGCAATGCGTTTATAATGTGGACAAAAAAGATTTATCTGCTAGTGAGATTGAAACTCTTAATAAATCTCATTTTCGCAAAATAGATATGGCTGATGCTGTTTATATTGTTAATATAAATGGATATATAGGCGAGCAAGTTAAAAAAGAAATCGCTTATGCAAGGAAAATCGGAAAAGAAGTTATTTTCCACACTGATTTTAGGAGCAAAGAAGGGCTGTAGTGGATTTGGTTTTTGTGTGTTTACTTGATTTTTGTTCTATATTGCACTACACTTTTGTTAGTAAGTCCTTGCCATTCAAGGCGACAGGTAACTTGAGTATCTGTAGACGTTTATGCAGCATATTGTGTTCAGAAACAGTATTCTGCTAGTCTCTGAAGGTTTTTCTGTAGACCTCATCTGAACTAGTCGAAAGCCGAAAGAAAACGGAACAAAGGCTCTGCGAATGGCGCAGGGCTTTTTTTTGTAATAAGATTATTTTGTTTTTTTTGATTTTGTGATATGCTTTTTTATTATGGTTTTAGAGGACTTAAAAGCAATTATTTCTAGTAAGAAAGTTAAACAAAAAGAAATTTGCTCAGCTTTGAATTTATCTCAGAGTTATACAAGTGAACTTTTGAGTGGAAAGAAAGAATTTTCAGTTAGTCAATTGGAGCAATTATGCGTTTTTTTAAATATTGATATAAAACTTATTGACAAATATCGCTAATAGCGATATTATTCATAGTAGATATGCTTTTTACAGAACTTGAATTACTTATAACAAACTCTCTTTCAAAATTTTCTAATGAAAATCCTTTGTATTTTAAACCAGCTTCTTTTTCTGATTGGGAATCAACATGGGATTTTAAAGAATTTGATGCAAATGTTTACAATCATGGATTACATCAATATCCAGCTCGCTTTATTCCTCAACTTGTAAGAAAATTGATAAGAACTTTTGCTAATAAAGATTCTTCTGTATTAGATATTTTCTCTGGTTCTGGGACAACACTTCTTGAGTGCAAATATTTGGGAATAAAAAATGCTTATGGAATAGAATTAAATCCATTTGCTGTTTTTATGACAAAAGCAAAATTACAAGAACTTGATGATAAAAAAGTTAATAATGAACTTTGCCTAATTGAAAAATCTTTTTGTAAAGTGGATTACAGCTTTAAAACAATTTCTTTCAAGAATATTGATTTTTGGTATACATCAAAGGCTAAATCAGACCTTTCTAAGTTGCTTGATATTATCTCTAAAATACAAGATACTGCTGTTAAAAGTTTTTATACGTTAGTTTTTGCAGAAATTTCGCGTAAAACTTCTTTTCTTGATTATAGCGGTTTTAAGATGTATCGTTCTAGAACAAAGGTTAAAAATAATTTTGAACCTAATGTGTGGGAAGAATTTTTTAAGACTGCCAAACGCAATATTGAGCTTTTAAAAGCAAATAACTCTTTACCAAAATATGAAGAATGCTCTCAAATAATCATAAATGGGGATTCAAGAGTTATTCATGATGAAATACCTGAACATTCTATTGATTTAATCTTGACATCTCCTCCGTATGGGGATTCAAAAACAACGGTTGCATATGGTCAATATTCAAGACTTCCTTGGCAGTGGATTTCTCAAAAAGATGATATTATTCAGCTTGACAGTAAATTGCTTGGCGGTAGTACAAAAAATCTTGATGATTCGATTTTAAATCTGTCAGAAACTCTAAAAAGACAATGTGCGGAAATTGAAAATGTTGATAATTCAGCTCGTGTAAAAGATGTAATTGCTTTTTATAATGATTTGTATGCTACATTAACTTCGGCATCTTATTATATAAAGCAAGGTGGATATTTTATCTTGGTAACAGGAAATAGAACTGTAAAAAAAGTATATTTGCGAACTGATATAATAATTACAGAGTTTGCTAAGACTCTTGGTTATTCAACAGAAAAAATCTATTCGCGAAATATCATAAATAAACGAATGGCAATGAAAAACAGTCCTACCAATGAAAAAGGCAAGACTGTTAATACGATTATGACTGAGAATATTATAATCTTGAAAAAGTTCTAATCGGCTTTTACAAGTACGTTTTGACTTTTGAACATACAGTCAAGATATTTTTCTTGAATTCTGAAGCCCGTTCCATGGTCGTGCGGTTTACCATTGGAATACTGACCAATGCGAATATCAACTTTTATGATTCCTTCTTTTAAAAGTGTAATCATATTTTCAAAGCTAAAATCATAGAGTTCCAAAGCTGTATGGAATTTGAATTGCTCTTCTTTTCCCTCTCCTTTAGAATCTGCGTAAGCATGGACTAGGCGATATTTGTACTTCTTCAAGAAAGCTTTCTCAAGTTCATTAGAGTTCCAATAAGCTACTTCTTTTCCTGTGTGGTCGATGATAAAAATTTGATTATCACCGCATTTTACTTGAAGAGACTTTCCTGTATTGCCCAATTCACTAGGGCGTGTTGCAAGTAAAGTTGTGTGCAAAACTTTTTTGCCGTTGTCATATTTCTCTGTAGCAAATCCATAATCATCGAGCAGTTTTGCATTTACACGAGGTGGTTTTGGAGTTTTTGTAAAAAGCGTTAGCATACTTGTTGCAGAAGAACGCATTGCTTTTAACTCATAATTACCAAAATCTGGCTCATCGAAATTGTTTTCTTGAATTTCAAGTAAATCTTCGAGCGTTTTTCCAATTCCTGTTGGACCTGAACGATGAGTTTGTATCCAGCCTTGTTTTGTGATGGCTGAAAACTTTTCAACAAACTCTCTTAAATTTGTTGGAGCTGACATAAAATATACCTCACGATTCTTTTTATCGGGTTTTGATATAAAAAAATTATCGATAATAAAAAAAAGTTATTCATTTCTATGACATAGCATTCAAGCCGCCGATAAATATTGAAACAACTTATCAAAGACAATAGGAGCGAAAATGGCTGGTTTTGTAAAAACAGTAGAAATCGTGAGCTTGTCGGCGGGGACGATTGGCGAGGATTTTGTGAAGCACGAGGTGGATTTGGGCGTGAAACGGCTCAAAGAAATGGGGCTTACCGTGTTGTTCGGCGAAAATGCGCTCAAGGGCATTGAGTTTGTCAAAGCGCACCCCGAAGAGCGAGCAAAAGACTTGATTGCGGCTTTGACGAACCCTGAAGTCGATATGATTTTGTGCGCAATCGGCGGCGAGGACACATATCGCTTGCTTCCGTATTTGTTCGGCAATGGCGAGCTTGAAAAGGCTGTGAAAACGGCACAAGCGCAGAAAAAGATATTTTTGGGCTATTCCGACAGCACGATGAACCATTTTATGCTGCATAAAGTCGGATTGAAGACGTTTTACGGACAGTCGTTTTTGTCTGATGTGTGCGAACTTGCGAGCGATATGCTTCCGTATACGAAAACGTATTTTTCGGAGCTGATTTCGACAGGAAAAATCGCGGAAATCTCGCCGAGCGATGTTTGGTATGAAAGCCGCACGGATTTTTCGGTCAATGCGCTCGGAACAATGCCGATTGCACACCAAAATACAGGTTTTGAGTTGCTACAGGGCGAAGACGGCTTTGCAGGAGAGATTCTCGGCGGCTGTTTAGACACGATTTTTGATATTTTTGACAATACTCGATTTTTGGATACGGTGGATTTGTGCAGAAAATATGTTTTGTTTCCGTCGGTTGACGATTGGCGCGGAAAAATCTTGCTGCTTGAAACGAGCGAAGAGAAAATGTCGTGCGAAAAATACGAAAGAGCTCTGAATTATTTGAAAAATGCGGGCATATTTGACGTGATTTCTGGGATTATCGTGGGAAAAAGCGTGGACGAGCATCTTTGGAGCGAATATAAGGATTTGCTCAAGCGAATTGTGCCGAAAAATGTGCCAATCGTCTGCAATCTCAGCATTGGACACGCATTGCCGCGCTGTATCATTCCGTTCGGCGTGAAAGCGAGGGTGAGCGTGAATGCGCAGAAAATCGCTTTTGATTGGTAGGAGAGGAAAATGATTGGGGCGATTTTGGGCGATATTATCGGTGAGCCGTATGAATTTGACCAAGGAAATAAGACAAAAGATTTTCCGCTGTTTTGCGAAAAGCCTTTTTTTACAGATGATTCTGTTATGACGATTGCGGTGTGTGATGCGATTTTGATTGCGGGGCTTGACGCGAGCGAAGCGTATTTGAAAGAAGAATTCGTCGAGTCAATGCAATTTTGGGGAATGAAATACCCAGATGCAGGCTATGGCGCGCGGTTTTCTGATTGGTTGTATATGGAAGAGCCGAAGCCGTACGGAAGCTATGGGAATGGCTCTGCAATGCGTGTTTCGGCGGTCGGTTGGCTGTTTGACACGATAGAAAGAACGCGAGAAGTTGCACGGTGGAGCGCGGAGGTTACGCATAATCACGAAGAGGGCGTAAAAGGGGCGGAAGCGACCGCGGCGGCGATTTTTTTTGCGCGAAACGGCAAAAGCAAGGCGGAAATCAAGGCATATATCGAAAAAGAGTTCGGCTATGATTTGAGCCGCACTTGCGACGAGATTCGCCCGACGTATTTTCATCAAGAAAGCTGTCAGAAAACCGTGCCAGAGGCGATAACGGCGTTTTTGGAGGGAAGCGATTTTGAGAACATAATTCGCACGGCGGTTTCTCTCGGCGGCGACACAGATACGCTTTCGGCAATTGCGGGAAGCATTGCGGAGGCGTTTTACGGCGTGCCGAGCGAGCTAAAGGCAAAAGCATACGCGATTATCAAAGACGATATGCGTGAGGTGCTTGAAGCGTTTGAAACAGCCATAAAGTTTAAGTCTGGCAAGTAGTTTTTTTGTCGTGAGCAAGCGAGAAAAGAAAAAGCGATTGAGATGGCGAAGAATCTGATTGAAAAAAAATTGTCGCTTGAAGATATTGCGGAGATTACTGATTTACCTTTGGAGCAAGTTCTGCAACTGGCGCAAAAAGTAGAGTAGCTTCTTGCAAAAACAACTACACCCGTGATTGAGTGTAGTTGTTTTTTTTATTTCGCTTTTCTTACGACACGGAAAGTATTTGCAACAGAACAACCTTTTTGAGTTGGTTCATCGGAAATTCGAGTTTTTATGAGCGATGCTATCTTCACAGAACCTCCGCGAATACAGCGGTACTTTCCTGTTTTTGGACCTTTCGGGTCTTTTGCGTTGATGCTCTCTTGATAGTATGTTTCGCTGTAATAATCCCAACACCATTCAGCAGCATTGTCGTGAAGCATATCATAAATCCCGAATGTATTATTTGTTGTGGAACTATGTTTTAAGTTATCTTTTGTATAGTCTGTATTACTTCCTCCGCAGACTGCATATTCCCATTCGGCTTCTGTCGGAAGTCTGTAACCGTCCGCTTCCCAATCGCAAGTGATATTCGGCAAACTTTCTCCTACTTTATCATAGAAAATTGTGCCTTTTAGGATTTTGCTGTAAGTAACAGCGTCTTTTGAGCCGTTTGAAGCATAGCAAGGTGTAAGCCCTTCCATAACGCTTCGGCGATTGCAATAAATGATAGCATTGTACCAAGTACAGCCAAGCAGATTAAAATCAGAATAATCCCCATATTTTTTATTGTAGATGTCGCGAATATCATAGCCAACATAGCTATAATAATTAGAATCTGGCAGCCAACCGTCAAAAAGTGCAAGCCATTCTGACATTGTGCATTTGTATTTGCTCATATAAAAGCTAGAAACTTCAACGGTATGCACAGGTGTTTCGCCTGAACTAAAACCACCCATTTGGAATTTGCCGCCCTTGATGTAAATCATCTGATTCTTGTCTGCAATCGTCCTTGAGCCTGCTTTATAGAGATTGTAAACAAAAGTTTTATAAGTATTTTTGTCTTTATCATAACTATTGATTACGACATAATCAACTTTTGTATTATAATTTTGTGATGTAATAAGCGAAAGACTAATATCTGCTCCTCTTGTGCGCATAAGAGTTTTTACAGAATCTGCAAGATTTGTGTTAGGACTATATGTTTCGATATTATCATAATCAATAGAATAGCCCATTTGTTCTACCCAATACGGCACAATACGATTAAAAATGACAGAGCCATCTCCGTTATGGTAAGTATATGTATCATATAGCCAGTAGTGAAGTTTATGACCTTCTACGATTGCATATCCATCTTGTTCATAAAAAGATTTTGGATAGTCTTCTTTGCGAAATTTTTTTCCATTCAAAGTTAC
>CALBGU010000267.1 GCA_937893155.1 uncultured Treponema sp.
GCGCTAACTCTCTTATATCTTCATCAGTCAAAGAAGTTTCTGCTTCCATACCTTTTATTATACCACTAAAAAATCGGCACTGCAATTAACACTTTCTCAAATAATAACTTTTGTCGATTTAGATATATTTTTCAGAGAGTGAAGAAATCACCGCTTTAACAGTTTCTATATCGCGCTTAGAAAACCGCCGCATATCTTTTGCAAGATTTAGAGCCTGAATAAAATCGACATTTTGCAGATTGCTTGCCGCAGGATTGTCAGAGCCTTTTCCTGTCGCCAGATAATCAAGAGATACTTTCAAAGTTTGTGCAATTTTTAGCGCGTTATCAATAGTTGGAACGACCTTGCTTCCCGGTCGGTATTTATTGAGCGTATTTATACTAATCCCAGTCTTTTCCGAAAGCTCTTTTACCTGTAATCCTTGATACTCTAACTCATCGCGTAGATTTTCTGCAAAACCCATAGCCTACTATATGTAAAATAAGACTTTTTTTCTTGAATAAATGCCATAAAAGATATATGATATACTATAAATCTGTAATAAAAGGCTTTTTTTACAAGTACAAGCCTTTTAAGGAGTTTTCGAAAATGAAAAATGCAGTTATAGAAAAGAAACGGGATTCTAATTTTGAACTTTTGCGCATCATCGCGATGTTTGCGATTGTAATGGCTCATCAAAAACAACACGGATTATGGTTTGAACCGAATTGCGAAGTAACTTTTAATTTTCTGCTTTCGAGATTTCGATTAGGTTGGCTCGGAAATATTCTTTTTATGATGATTTCTGGATACTTTATGGCGAATGTAACGTTTTCTTGGAAAAAGGTTTTCAAACTATGGCTTGAGATTTTCACCATTTCGGCAGGAATAGGGCTTTTTACGTATTTTTCAAAAATTCCTGTTGTTTCAACTTGGTATGATAGCGAAAATTATTTGCAATTCGGATTTTTTGCCACCGCTCATCAAGCGACAATAAAAGAATTAATTCGTTCTTTTTTGCCAACATTTTTTGCGAATAATTGGTTTGCCGCCGCATATATCGTGTTTTATTTCTTTGCTCCATTTTGTGCAATTCTGTTCAACACCTTAACCGAAAAACAGCACAGAAATCTTTTGTTTTGTATGCTATTTTTCGGCACAATCGTTCCGTTTTTTCCAAAAGAAGCACTATTCGTCGGTGATAATCTCTTCCTTTTTATGCTATGCTTCTGCACTGCTGATTACATTCGCCGATATGACCCAAAAATATTGCAAAACACAAAGATGAATATAATTCTTTCGCTTGCGCTTCTAATTTTCTTTTTCTGCTGGATTGCATTTTCATATCTTGTGCTTTTTGAAAAATTCCCTGTTCTCAAAAACTACATCGATGGTATTGAAAATCGATTCACGAGAATGAATACCCCGACAGCATTTTTATGCGGAACACTGATTTTCTGTGTGTTTAGGCAGATGAAAATACCATACAATCGGTTTATCAATACAGTAGCTTCTGCAACATTCGGAGTCTATTTGCTTCATGAAAACTTGTTGATTAACAAAACTGTTTGGCACGGCATTTTCAAGCTCGATAACTGGATTTCATCGCCTTATCTTTTGCCTTATATGTTCTTTTGCGCACTTGTCGTATTTATTGTATGTACAATCATAGAACTGCTCAGAAAAAAACTTTTCGACAGACTTTTCTAACACTATAAAAAGCGGAGCTATATTTTTCGTTCCGCTTTCGTGGTTTATTGTTGCACAAAACTTCGCACTTGGCTTTCGGGAATACCTGTGAAATCCGCTATTTCTGCGAAAGTTCGTCCCTGAGAGAGCATTTTATTTACAAATGCACTTTGTCCCTGTTGCATACCTTGTTGCAACCCCTCTTGTAAGCCCTGTTGCATCGCTTCTTTTTTTGCTTGCTGCAATGAAGCGTTGAAATATGCGTTTCTCTCTCTTTCTGCGCTTTCATACGAAAACTTCACCCACCACTCTTTTTCACTTTGGCTTATGTCGCGCAAAAGTGTGTTTGCCATATGTAAATCCTCCTTTATGACAGGAAATGTATTAAAAACTGCTTGAGTGTTGTCTGTCGTCCCTGATTTTACCATCATAGCCCAAAACATTAATTCACTCATCTGCTCAGGATTGCTCTTCAATTTTGGAAGCTCAATGAAATGGATTTGAACTAAATCCGATAATTGCGCTCCAGTTTTGTCATCACAAAATGAATAACTATGATAAAACTCTTCGTCTTCAACCACTTTGAAGTCCATAAACATAATTTGATGAACACGTGGCATTTGAGAATATATCATTCCCTGCTTCACAGAACTTTTCGCAAGCGACACTGCATAATACACGCTTCGTGCAATTTGGTCGTCGTGGGCTTTTGTGCCTTGCATTTCCACATCGATTTCACTTCCATCATCAAGCACACAATGAACATCAAGACGCGGAAACTTGCCGCTAATAAAATCGGGCAAAATATCGGGATTGAGCACTGTCGCTGTTTTCACGGTCTTGCCGATAACAGAGCTAATCATTTTTGTTCGGCAATAAACGCCCTCTTTCGTGTCTTTGGAGAAAAAAGACTTGAATACGACATCGCTCTTTAGGTCAAGCAAGCGACCTTCGGCTACGGCTTGGCGTGCTTTTTCTCTTAGGTCTTCGTCGTCAAAAAATACAGTTTCTTCTATTTCCATAGTTTGAATTATAGCACGCAAAATTGGAAAATAAAAGAGTCTGGTTTGCGAAGATTTGTGACAGTGCAGGGAGATAGCAAGCGTAAGGCGGGAGCAGATGTGAGGGGCGTATCCATTCAGCTGGGGCATTCCGCTCCGCGTTAGCTACAGCTTCTAATCTAACCCCTTAGGGCTGTGTTAATCTAAATCCTATAAGCACCGTGCTCCCGTGCATTCTGCGGGCGGCGCGGTGCTTTTTTTTGTGTGTTGTAGTGGGCGGCGCGGTGGCAAAATAAAAAAAACTGCGCTATAATAAAAGAAAGGAGGATTTGTATGAGTGATAATTCTTTTGCGATGTTTGAAGAACAGGTTGAAATGTTGCCTCTGTTTCAAGCATTGCTTCTCAAGGACAGACTTGAAAAAATTATTAAAAAGAAACAACAGCAAAAATCAGCTGAAGACGGAATTGCTTTATTGAACAAACTTGTGGGGTGCGTTTCTCAAGATATTTCTCTTGAAAATGCAAAAGCAGACTATTTTGCGGAGAAAATATGAAATTGCTCATTGATACAAATATCGTTATCGATGTTTTACAAAAACGAGAGCCATGGTTTTCATATTCGTATCGCATTTTGGAGCGATGTATTTCAGGCATAGACGAAGGTTTTCTTTCAGCACATTCATTGTCTGATATATTTTTTATCGTGCGAAAATCTCATTCTGAGGAAGCTCGAAAAGCAGCGATTGTTTTTCTCTGCACTTATTTTTCGATTATTCCAGAAGACAAAAATGCGTATTTATCAATTGCGCAAAATTCGATTTTTGAAGACCTTGAAGATGGTTTACAAATATATGATGCGTCGCATGAAAAACTAGATTATATTATTACGCGCAATGTCAAAGATTTTTTGCAGTCACCTATTCAAGCGATTGAGCCAAAGGATTTTCTTTCTGTTGGTCATTAGAGATTTTGAATGATGTATCCACCCGTGATTAAATACAGTTTCTAATGCTGTCCTAACGGCGTAATGCGCAATAGCTCCTGTGCCTTCTGCGGTGCGGGGGCTTTTTTTGTGGTGTGGGGGCAGAAACAAAGTGCGGCGGTACGGGATTTTTCGGCGTGTTATTGTCAAAAAAAGATATTCTAATTATACTCTTTACAATGCTTTATTTTGTTGTAAACAAATACGGCGGACGCGGAAAGTCCGTCGGTCGTTGGGTTGTTGTCCAGCGAGAACTTGAGGCGCGGGGCGAAAAATACGAAGTGATTTTTTCAGAATATCACGGGCACGCAAAAAAAATTGCGGCGGAATTAACTGCTTCTGGTTCAGAGAAAAAAGACATCATCATAATCGGCGGAGACGGCACGATTAACGAGTTTTTGAACGGGGTCGTGGATTTTTCTGTGTTCCGCTTAGGCGTGATTCCCGCAGGTTCGGGGAACGATTTTAGCCGCGGTCTGCACCTTGCGCGCCATAATCCCAAAAAATCAATCCGCTCCCTTTTGGACAATCCAAAAGAAACCGTGATTGATACGGGGCTTGTAACCGTGAATCTCGGCGCTCAGGACGAAAATCAGTTTCGATTTTGCATTAGTGCGGGGCTGGGGCTTGATGCACTGATTTGCCAAAAAAACGAAACGTCAAAAATTAAAACCGTGCTGAATAAACTGCACATCGGGAAATTGAGCTACATCGCAATCACGCTCCAGACGTTTTTCTCAATGAAAAGCCAGACGGTGAAAGTTTCGTTTGACGGCGAGGAAGAGCGCGTTTTTGACCGATTGATTTTTCTTTCGGCAATGAACTTTAGCGCGGAAGGCGGCGGCGTTTTGATGAGCCCGAAAGCGAGGGCTGATGATTCAGTGCTTTCGGCGTGCGCGGCGGGCGGCGTGTCAAACGTGATGGCATTTGTGAAGTTCCCGCTTGTGATTTTGGGGCTTCATTCAAAATTGCGCGGTTTTTATTTTAGGGATTTTAAGACGATGACCGCCACGGCAGAAAACGGCGTGGTCGTGCACACGGACGGCGAAGTGGTGGGCGTGATAAAATCGCTGAAAATCGAATGTGAAAGCGCAAAATTAAAGATTATCTCGTAAGGATTTTGAAATTTTATGGAAGAAATTGAAACTGAAACAACACCTGTATCGGTAAAAAAACAAAAAGCCAGAAAATCTCGGTGGTCAAATATTATAAAATATATCTCCGTTGTTTTTACTGAACTCAAAATGTCGCATTTTTCGCCGAATGTTGAGAACAAGGATTTTATTTACAGTGTAAATAAATTGACCGAGTATTTAGGTTTGAACGAAGCGCAGGTTTTTATTTTCTGCACGATGTTCGGCGTGTATTTTGAAGTGTCGGAGCGCCCGATAACGTATTTTAACATCGCCGATAGCTGCGAGTGCAATCCGCTGATGATTCTGGCAATCCGCGATGAACTCGAGGGCATTTTGGATAAAGGTTTGATTGCCGAGTGCGACCCGCCAGACGACAGCATCGGGCGTTCGTTTTACAAAATCCCAGAATTTGTGGTGCAGGCGATTCTGAAAAACAAATCGATTGGCATTGACGAGGCGAATGCGAATTACAATATTCGCGATTTTTTGGCAGACGTGGGCAGAATTATCGACAACCGAATCGACAATAAGCTGTCGTGCGAAATGCTTTTTAACAAAATCGAGCGTATGGAAAAGCGAGTTAAAGAAATCGCCAGTTTGTGCGAATACCTGCCGAATATCGCCGACCGCGCAATGCTCTACGACATTGCATTCGGGCTGGTGATTTGCAACAATCCCGATTTGCGCTCGTTCGTGCTCATCAACCGCAACACCGATGTTTCTTCTCGGGAGTCGGTGAGCAAGTCAATCGTGGACGAAACGCACCCACTGTTCCGAAAAGATTTGGTTCAGTTCGAGACGAAAGGCTCTATTCAGGATTCCACGATTTCGCTGACCGACAAGGCGTATTCGCTTTTGTTCGGCGCGGAGGGCAACAGTTTTCAGACGCGAAAAACCGACCGAAACATTGTGCTTTCGGCGAATATCAAAGAAAAAGAGTTGTTTTATTCCAAAGACAACGAAACGGAACTTGCGCGACTGTTTCATGCGGTGGAAGCAGAAAATTTTGATAAAATCCAAAATCGGCTTTCAGAAAAAGGGCTCTCAGCGGGGGTTTGTGTATTGTTTTACGGAGAGCCGGGCACGGGCAAAACCGAAAGCGTGTATCAAATGGCAAAAAAAAGCGCCCGCGATATTTTCCGCGTGGATATTTCTTCAATGAAATCGGAATGGCACGGCGAGGCGGAGCAAAAAACGAAAAAACTCTTCGATACCTACAATCGAATGTGCGAGAATGCGCGAAAAGAGGGCGATTTGATTCCGATTTTGCTTTTCAACGAGGCAGACGGTGTATTTTCGGTGAGAAGTGCGGTTCACGGTGCGGCTGACCGAAGCGATAACGCGGTGCAAAATATTATCCTCGACGAATTGGAGCGGTTTTCGGGGATTTTGATTGCAACCACAAATCTTTCTGACAATCTCGACAATGCGTTTGAACGCCGTTTTTTATTCAAAATCAAATTTGAAAAGCCTGATTTGGACATCAGGACGAAAATTTGGGAAAGCAATATTCCAGAGCTCAAGAAATCAGACGCGAAAATGCTGGCGAAGGAGTTTGATTTTTCTGGCGGCGAAATTGCAAACATTGTGCGAAAATTGCTGATTGACGAAGTGCTGACGGGCAAAGCGGCGACGATTGCGCTTATCCGCGAGTTCTGCCTAACAGAGCGTCTCAATGCCAAACGCCGCGGCTCATCGCTTGGGTTTGCTACCGATTAGTCTTTCAACCGCAACGTGTGCTTAAAAAAATCCCCCACCCAAAGCGCATTACGAGCAGAATACATCAACTGAACAGATAGCTTTTTACCTTTCGTCTATCCCTGAAATACATCTCTCCAAAATTATGATATGAATATAGAAAAACATATCTCTCGTTTTTGCAACACATACCACATTTCAATCTGTTCTTCACACATCACAATGCTCATACAATTTGGTCTTGAAAGTTGCAGAGTGCGATATTTTCTTATCCCTCCGAAAAAAAGCAAAAGCGCGTCTACACTATGTCTACACATTTTTGCTCGTTTTCGGCTTATTTTTTCTTCCCGCGCACGCAAAAAGTCCCGCCCCGCGCTGTTTCACCGCCTCTCGCACACCCCGAAAAATGTCTACACTGGGTCTACACATTTTTTTTCAGCCCGTTTCTTAAACAAGGATTGAAAAACTATTTCTTGTGAGGTCGTTTTCTTAAATTGGGATTGAAAAACTATTTAGTGCGAGGTCGTTTTCTTAAAAAGGTATTGAAAAATTATTTAGTGCGGGGTCATTTTCTTAAAAAGGTATTGAAAAACTATTTAGTGCGAGGTCGTTTCTTAAAAAGGTATTGAAAAACTATTTAGTGTGAAGGCAAAAAACGCGCCGCGGGAGATGCGGAAACAAGGGGCTTAAGCCCCTTGTTATCGCCTGCATTGGATTAACGGCGAAAGATTATCGGGTCAAGCGCGATAATGACACGAACGGTCGAATGTCGCGGGGAGGGGCTATTTAATGCACTTTTTGGCAGCGTCTATGAGCGGCTTATTGCCCTTTCTGTCTTTGTCTATTTTTATTTTTCCCCATTCCTTTTTTGTTCCCGCGTATTTCACTTCAACCAAATTGGTGCAATTTTTAAATGCTGCAAAGCCGATTTCTTTTACGCTTATCGGGATTTCAACCGTTGTAATGCTCTTATTGTAATAAAAAGCCATTCCATCTATACCCGGTGTTCCGTCTTGTATTTTTACGGTTGTGACAGCAGGCGGTGCAAGCAAAAGCCATTTTGCGTTATAGGACTGCTCATTTCTGTATAAAATGCCGTCAACAGAGAAAAAATATCTGCTGTTAGGAGTTGCGTTTATGGCGACAAGGTTTGGACAATGGGAAAAGTTGCTACTGGATACATAGAAATATTTTGAGCCTGTATCGTCTGGAAGCGTAATAGAAACAAGCGATGGACAGCCGTTATAGTCGGATATATTGGGAAGGGAAGAATAACTATGTTTGTCGTTCCAAAACCCCGTAACTGCGCTTAAATCGAGTTCTATTTTGTAGGCGCATTTTGAAAGGGCTTGTCCCACTGCTTTGAGTTGCGCTTGTGTCATTTCGCCGCGAAGTCTAATCGTTGAGTCGCGCACGAGTTTTTTTATAATATCAACCGCGTTGTTTGCCTTTGCGTACACCACGGGGAACAGTGCCGACGAAGAACTTTGATAGGATTGCGATAAATAGATGTCCTCGGTCATAATCGACACCGCCTGACCGCTTGTGTTTTCCACGCGGATAGTCAACAGCGGCGTGTCTGCGTCTTCTACGCTCACGTTCGAAAAGCCCAGATAAGTCCACTCATTGCCCTTTGAATCGACGTGTCGGTTTGTAATGCGCACATCGGAAAAATCGGGCGCGTAGGCGACGGTAAACGAAATCGAGCGCTTTCCAATGACCTTGTTTTTTTCGGGATTGACCAGCGAAAACGCAAAGGTGAGCGTTTCGGTCTGCTTTTCAAGCGCCTTTTTCAGATAATTATTGCCCGCAAAATCGTTGGCGTATGTCCACGGAAAACCGTTTATCTTTGCGCCCCAGTTTTTGCTTTGCGGGATTTTGTGCAGTGCCGTCAAAAGCTCGTTTGCCATTTTTTCGTTGTCAGGATTCACGAATTGCTCAAGATGCGGCGTTGGAATCGAAAATCCCATCGTGTGATTGATATAATCCTCTTCGGTCATCACATCTTCGCGCGGGATAATGTCGTTTTTGTAAACCAGCGTGAGTTGTATGTGATTTTGCGCAATCAGCGAAGCCGCTTCCGAAAGCAGTTTGTCCCATTCTTCGCGCATTTTGATGAGATTTTTTGCCTCTGAGCCGAAGTTTCCGTTTGAAATCACGGTAGACATCGCCGCAATGCGCGCCGACACGTCCACGTTTTTGGAATCCCGCTTCTGCGCCTGAATGTAATACGTCAACGCTTCGATGTTCGAGCCTGAAGCCTCTGCCGCAATGCCCTTTGCGCGACTGATTTGCGCCGACATTTCGCTTGAAAGCACGGAATTGTGTTCGGTCAGTTCTTTTTCCGCCGTCTCAGAAAGCGAAATGCCCGCGTTTTTCATCAAGTCGTATGAAATCCGATTCGCCGCTTCTCCGTTTTCGAGCGCAGAAAACAGACAATTCGCAATTACTGCCGAGGCTTTGCTTTCGCCCGTGCGCGTGTCGGTGATGTTAAACGACAGCGAATATGACGAAGCCTTTTTAACGATAGTGCCCGTAACCGTCAGATTTGCGTTCGATAACTGCCCTCGTAAATCCGCGCCGTTGTCGGAATACGCACCGCTTTCCGCACGTTTTTGCTCGCTGATAATCGTACCGATATTTTGCACATCAAGCACGCTCAGCGATGAATATTTCTTAAAATTCGTAGTGATAACGCTTTGCACAAACGGCACGAGCCACGACGCATCATCGCCCACATTCACCGCTGTTGGCTCAGGCACTGCAATCGTTTGAGAATATGCGGACGATACAAAAAACAAAATGCAAATAAAAAACGCACTTTTCGCGCGAGATAAAAAAGTTTTCATACTATTCATTATAGCGCAGGAACTACAAAAACACCATATTTTTCATTCATCGTGCTATCATGACGGCTCAAAACAAAGTGCGACGAGCTTTCGTGCTATCACGGCGGCTCAAAACAAAATGCGGCGGGCTTTCGTGCTATCACGACGGCTCAAAACAAAATGCGGCGAGGTTTTATGCTCTCATAACGCGCCAAAAAAACGCGTCGCGAGAGATTCTGCAGGTGACAGAAAAAGATTGCCGTATCAAGTGCGGGAATGACATAAGGCTTAGAAAGGTGTACAATGAAGCAAGGCGTTTCCGCAGTATCGTCGGATTCGCGTAATGGAACGTTTTGGAGGGCACTATGGATTTTTTGAGTCTGGTTAAAAAAACGCGGACGTATCGCCGTTTTGATGAGAGCAAAAAAGTAACGAATGAGCAGTTGTTTTCTCTGCTGGAATATGCGTCGTTTACGCCGAGCGCGGCGAATAAAATGCCGCTCAAGTACATTGCAAGCACGTCGAGCGAAACGAACGCGGCAATTTTTGCGTGCGTGGGCTGGGCGGGCTATTTGAGCGATTGGGACGGTCCGTGTGACGGCGAAAAACCGACGGGCTATCTGGTAATGCTTCGCGACACGGAGCTTTCTCAGCAGAGCGCGACCGACGAGGGTATTCAAGCCGAGGCGATTATGCTCGGGGCGGCGGCGATGGGCTTAGGCGGCTGCATTATGGGCAACGTAAAGCGCGGGGAGCTGCGAAAGGCGCTTTCGATTGATGAGCGGTACGAAATTGCGCTGGTGCTGGCTTTGGGCTATCCGACCGAGCGCGTGGTGATTGAGCGCGTAAAAGACGGCGATGTGAAATACTGGCACGACGCAGAGAACGTAAATCACGTTCCTAAGCGTACTGCCCGCGAAATGCTTTTGAAATCGCTGTAGTTTTTTTAGGTGAGCTCAAAAAGGCGCTCTCCTGTCTGCACGGTGTCGCCGCTGTTTTTGAGCGTGTTGATGAAGGTGTATTCGCTGCTGTTTCCGATGATAACGGGCGTTATGAGCGAATAGCCTTCGTTTTTGATTGCGGCAAGGTCTATCGAGATGATTTTGTCGCCTTTTTTTACGGGGCTTCCTTCGCTGACGTGCGCGGTGAAGCCTTTTCCTTTGAGTTCCGCGGTGTTGTAGCCGATGTGGATTAAAATCATTGCGCCAGAATCTGCGACGATGCAAACGGCGTGGTATGTTTCGGGGAGCACGGCAATCACGCCGTCTGCGGGGGCAAAAATGGTGCCGTCTGCGGGGTCGATTGCGATGCCGCTGCCTAAGCCGCTGTCTGCGAATGCTTTGTCTTCGATGTCTGCAAGGTTGACGACGGTACCCGAAAGCGGGGAGGTGATGATGATGTGCTCTTTTTCACCGCTGTCGGCAGTGGGGGAAATTGCTGGCGTGGATTGTGCGGTGTCTTCTTTGTAGAAAAACAGCGTGAGAAGAAACGTGGAAATCATCGCGCAGATTGCCGCACACAGCGCCCAGCACACGCCGCCTGTCATATTTTGCGCCACGCCGTACTGTTCGGCATATTCTTTGGTCATCATAAAATCGGAAAAGCCGAAAATGCCCAAGCCGCCCGAGATGTACGCGTAGCTTTTGGACGCGCTGATGATGATGCCGCCGAGCGCGCTTCCGATGCAGGAAAACACGAACGGCTTTTTGCGCGGCAATGTTATGCCGTAAAGTGCAGGTTCGGTGATTCCCGTGATTGCGGACAAAAGGGCGGAAATGCCGATGCTTTTGGTCTGTCTGTCGCGTGTTTTTATGACGACCGCAAGGGTGGCTGCAAGGCACGCGAACGAGGCGGGAAAATACGGGGTTAAGACCATATCAAAATGGTTTGACGCAAGGTTGATGAATCGGAGCGGAATGAGACTCCAATGCAAGCCGAAGATGACGAGCACCTGCCACAATCCGCCGACGAGCGCGCCGCCCAAAACGGGAAAATGTTCAAAGATGATTTGTGCGAGCGTGCCAATGAAATCCGTCAGAATGGCGACGATAGGACCGATGAACAGCAATCCCGCCGACAGACTGACAAAAAACGTTACGAGGGGCACGCCGAAACTTTTGATTTCGCGCGGGACGATTTTTTTTGCCGCTTTTTCCACGAACGACGCAAAATACACGATGATGATAATGGGAACGACGGTTGAGGTGTAGTTTCCTTCGCTCGGAAAAACGACGGGAATGCCAAAAAGGGTGGTGTAGTAGCGCAATCCAAAAATGCGCCCCAGCGGCTCATCTGCGCTTCCGGAAGCCACGGCGACTGCGGACGGTGCAATCGCTGTGAGTGCGGGGGCGCACAAGGCAAGCCCGAGCATAAGCCCCGTCATTTCGTTTACGGCGAATTTTTTGGCAGACAAAAAGCCGATAACGATGGGCAAAAAATAAAACAGGGATTCTGCCGCGTTGTACAAAATCGTGTAAGTGCCGCTCGTTTCGCTTAAAATGCCCGCCGCCACCAAAATCATCAGCACGCCTTTGAGCAAGCCCGTTGCGCACAATATGCCCAAAATCGGCGCAAAAACAGCCGTGATGGTTGCGACAAATGAGCCTGCGCTTTTTTCGCCGCTTTGCTGTATGGTTGTGAGTGCCAAAAGTGCCTCGAACACTTCATTCACCGTAACGCCGATAACGATTTGCAGATGTCCGCCTGAAAATTGCGCATTTACCACGCCGTTTGTGTTTTTCAGCGCGGGGATATTCGCCTTTTTGTCGTCTTTGAGATTGAGTCGCAGGCGCGTCATACAATGCGTCATTGATGCGATGTTTTTTTCGCCGCCCACATTTTCTAAAATTGATTTTGCTAATTCGCGGTATGAGTTTGTCATTGTTTTTGTTCAATAAAAGATTGAGAAAATGAAAAAAAGAGGGGATTGATAGAATGACATCAATCCCGACTCATTGAACTGCAAAATACGATACGAAACGGCTCGTATCGCATTTTTTTCAGCAACACCTTATTTCTGAGAAGTATCCGACGGCTGTTTTTTTGCCGCAGGCTTTCTGGTTCGTTTTGCCTTTGGCTTTTCGTCTTTTTCTTCAGCCTTTGTAGTTTTTGCCGCAGCTGGCTTTTTTGCGGTTTTTCGCGCTTTTGGCTCTTTTTTTGCTTCCTCTGCAGGACGAACATCAGCCAAGAAATTATCGACGTGATATTCTGCGCCTTCTTTTGCCGCGTCAAGCACGGTGTAGAGCTTGTAGATATTTGTGCGGCTCAAGTTTGGCTTGCACATAATATTCGACACCAGCATATACCACAGCGATTCTTCAATGCGCTCCTTGTTAAACCACTTCACGCCGTCGTACACGTTTGCGCCGCAGAGTAAGCCCGCGTCTGGAGAATCGGCGATGATTCGCGCCACTTCATACGTTGATTTTCGTGCCTGTGATGCACCGAACGGCATATTCCGCACTGCTGAAAGCGTAACGATGTTGTGCAAAATACGGCGGAAATCCGGGAACGAAATCTTTGCGTTCTGCGCGGTCTGCGAGATTTTTCGCTCGAAGTCGTATTTCTTGCACAGTTTTGAACCGAACGGAGAAACAATCGCGTAGCTGACGAGAATTTCAGGCGCATACGCATTTGCCATTAAGCCTTTGAAAACCAGCTTGGTCAGCTTTGCTTGCAGCGTTGTATTGCTTTTCTTTTCCTCGGTGTTCGTTGCTTCTGAGTGCAAATAGCCGATTGCATAGCGGAAGAGCTTCAATGCGTCGTCTGCGTCAATTCCGCCCTTTGCATAGAAGTCGCGCAGATTGTCTTCAAGAGAGTTCACAAACTCGTCAAAATCGATTTCGTCAAAGCCGCACTCTTTGCGCTGCACTTCGCTCATAAACAAAACGTGCACTTTGTCAAAGAAATCCTGCGATAAGACTTTATCAAGCGCAAGATACAAATCTTTGTACACGATGTCTTCCCACGCTTCTTTGAGGTCTGGCGTTCCGCGTCCGTTCAAGAAATCGCACAGCGTTCGGTACATACCGTCAGAGCCGTCAACAACTTGATGAGCGTCCATCAGCACTTGCGATTCAAAGCCGTTTAAGCTCAAGAAAAGACCGTTGTTGATAATATCATCGCTTCGGCGAACATAATACATACCGCTTCTTGCCTCGCGGAAAATGCAGAAATGGTCGCCGCCGCTCGTCAAGCCCAAGCCTTCGCTGAGCGTTCTCGTGCGCATTTCAATGTCGTTTTCGCCTTTCTTTACAGCATACGGCACAGACTGCTTAATCCACCCCGACGCGCGCTCATACTTGTTATTGTAGAACACAATAGCGTTTTCGTTTTCCACGCCGTTTGAGTACGCAAAGACATTTTCATTAACGCGACCATTGTCCCACACATCATAGAACAAGAAGTTTTCAACGTTCGCAAAGATGTAGCGTTTCTTCATCAATGGGAAAATGTCGTGCCAATGACGAGCAACAAGGTTTCCGTCTGGCTTTTCGTCGCGATATGCCTTTGTGTATTCCATACCGTACTTTTCTTCAAAGCCCTCGATTTGACCGTGTCCGAACATCGGCAATCCTGGCATTGTAACCATCAGCGTACAAACACCAAAGTATTTATCGCCCTTGCCAAACTGTGCAACAGCGGTTTCTTCGTCAGGATTGTTCATAAAGTTGACGTATCGCTTTAAGATTTGCGGGTCAAACTTAATCGTGTTCTTTACGGTATCGCGATACTTTTGGTTCTCTTCTTTCTTGAGCATATTCATAAATGCGCTGTTGTAGACGCGGTGCATACCGAGTGTGCGCACAAAATAGCCCTCAAGCATCCAGAACGCCTCCGCCAAAAGCAGCGTATCAGGCAATTCTTTTGCAATACGGTCAACGACTTCTCTCCAGAACTCGTTCGGAATTCTTGCCTCAAACTCCTCGTTAGAAAGCGCGTATTCGCTGCGAGTTGCAATATCGCCGCCGTGTCCTGGCTCAGGATACCAAAGGCGGCGAATATGCTTCTTTGCCAAAACCATAGCAGCATCAAAGCGGATAATCGGGAAGTTTCGGGCAACGTGCAAAATCTCTTGCATAACCGCTTCGCGCGCTTCTGGGTTCAAGAAATCAATCTGAGCCGTATCGTTCCACGGCATACCTGTACCGTCATTTCCGTGATAGATATAGCGCGTTTCGCCCGTGTAGTTATCAACTCGCTTAAAGACGACAGCGCAATCAGACTTTGAATAATAGTGGTCTTCAAGATACACGCCGACTCTGCCGTCGTGGCTCAAGTTTTCGCCATTGAAAGAGTATCCTGGGAACGGAGAATCCCAACGCTGCACGAAATACTGAGGCTTTTCAACAACCCAGCGCGAATCCATACCTGTGTGGTTCGGCACCATATCGCTTGCAAGACGAAGACCGCGCGCCCAGCAACGACCGCGAAGATTCTCTAATGCAGCCCAGCCGCCCAAGTTGCCTGCAATTTCGTATTCGTGCAAACTATACGCACTCGCCGCAGCTTCTGGGTTTCCGCAAATCTGCTTTATTCTCTTGCTTGCCGCGCTTCGCTCCCAAAGACCGATGAGCCAAAGCCCCGTAAAGCCCTCATCTCGCAATGTATCAAGCTCTTCATTCGGGATTTTATCGAGCGTGTTGATTTCGCGATGATATTTCTTAGAAAGCTGGTCAAGCCACACAAGTACCGTTTTCGCCATAAGGATAACGCACGGCATCCATTCACGGTCTGGGCTAAAACGCTCATATTCTTTTATAAGGCTGTCATAGCTAGGCACAGGAACGTCAGCCTCGCCTCCTGTCATCGGATGCCACGCCGCTTTTTGCTCCTCGCTAATCGTATCGAGTCCGCCGAGCAGTCTGCGCTTAACCCATTCGCTCAAATATTCGCCCCAGTGCATACGGATATAATCGAGCTGACCTTTGAGGTCTGTCGGTGCATATTCGGACGGCTCTTTTAGCATGGTGATAAGGTCGTGATTGAACGTGCCGAAAAATGGCTTTGACTTCACAAATGCTTTGAGGGTGTCCCACGCATTTGCATACGTCGGATTTTCAATCAATTTTTTGTCATTGAACATAATGCCGAACGGACGGAATGCAAGATTTTCGTTCGCCAAATGCAACAAAGCCATTTCTTCAAGCGTTGCCTCTCGGTTTGAGCGAATACGTCCCGTCGGCTCTTCTGGCAGTTCCTGATTTAAGTATTCTTCTGCGCTTTGCTTGCCTTGATACACTGCAACAGGAGGAAATTCTGCAATGAACTCGAACAGCATTTTGTCGATTTCTTCTTTTTTGAAAACTCGGTTAAGTTCCGTGAGTGCGTCGGCAAAAATATTCGGGTCTTTTTTCTGGCGATACAGCGCACAGATAAAGTGAAAAATCTCATCGATAAGAGCCATTGCGTTCAAATCGCCAGCAGAAACCCTTTTGTCGCTCATTCCAAGCCTGTCAAAATGCGCATTGAGCTTTGTCTGAAATGAGCGGACAGCTTTTAAGTCGGCAAAAATCACATTTCCTGTTGACGCGTAAAGCCGCGCATCAAAATCGCATTTTTCGCGGATTTCACGACTAATATGGAATTCATTGTATGATACGTTCATAAGTCCTCCTTCTTTGCTTTATGAGCGGCGGCGATAGCCTTTATTTTTTTGATAAGGTCTTTGTCTTTCAAAAGGTCTTCCATTGCGGTGCAGACGCGATACGTCCAGTTGAACTCGGTAACGGTTCCCGGAATATTTATGCGCTCGGCGTTTTCGTCTGCGTTGTAATATTTTTCGCTCAAGTACAAAAAATCCTGCAACGGCGGCACAAAAAGCGCACTGTTTGCTTTTGCCGCATTTTTAAGCACAAATTCCGCTTCTTTTTCGCCGAATGTATGCTCTGCTTTTATATCGCTGTCGGTGTTTTGCTCGGCGAAATCGCGCACAAACGCATACACCGCGTCTTTTTCGGTGTTCCACCATTGCCGCAGCGTGCTTGAATCGTGCACCGACGTGGTGGACACCGAAAGCGTGTCGTAATCGGCAAACGGCACAAACGGCTGACCAGCCTCGCCCCATTTTCTGCACCAGCGCACAACGCGCAAGCCGAGAATATTCTTTTTTTGCAGTACCGGCGGCACGCAAGATAGCGACACGCCAAGGTCTTCTGCGCACGGAATCATATCGCTCACTTTGGTCAGTTCGTCAAGCAGTGTTTCGCCCTGCTGCTGCCAAAGCTGCTCATTATCTTTGTGATTTTTTGCAAAAAGCGATTCAAGTTCTTGCTTTTCACTTTCTGAAAGCGTCTGCCATGCTGTTGATTCGGTGTGCTGCCACGCGGGAATGAACGAATCTTTCTCTGATTTTATCAACGCTCTGTCAGTCCACTTGGAAAGCAGCATGTGCTTGTCATTTTCGTTTGCGCCAACTTTTTCCAGCACAGACCGAATATCGTCTTGCACTTTGATAGTGTCTTTGAAGTTCCAAAGCTCCTCGTTGCCAATTCTTTTGCACACGGCTTCAAGACTGCGAATATCTTTTGCCCATTCCGTGCGGATATGCGGCTCCGAAAGCCAATTCAGACGCCCGTTATCAAATCCCAGCTTCTCAAATTCCTCGCGGCGAATTGAGAGTGCAGGCACTTCACGCCCGAGCTTGCCGGTGTATTCGCCCTCGGGAATTGTCCAAATGCGAAAAAAGCCAAGAACGTGGTCAATGCGGAATGCGCCGTAATATTTTGCGGCTTGCTGTATGCGAGTATGCCACCAGCCGTATTTTTCTTTTGCCATAATGCGCCAGTTGTACGTTGGAAATCCCCAACTCTGACCATTTGGATTTTCAAAATCCGGCGGCGAGCCTGCGCGGTTTTTCATATCGAAAAGCTCTTTCTTTTCCCACGTGTCAGCCGAATCCTCGTTCATCATAATGGGAATATCGCCCTTGAGGATAATTTTTGCCTCTTTTGCCGCTTCTGCTGCCTGCGAAAATTGCTGTGCAGCGCGGATTTGAAGCCACACATAAAATTGATGCTTCAAGCGCAACGTCGGATTTTTCCATCGTTCGCTGATTTCTTCTTCAGTTAAAAATTGGTCTTTTGACTGCCATTCTTTCCACGAAGCCTGTAAATATTCTTCCTTTAAGTTTTTATACACTGCGTAAGGCACAACCCACGGATTTTCTTTGCAGAATTCGTTTATTTTTATTGCTTGACCCGCATTTGAATAAATCTTGTGCAAAAGCGCTGTTTTCCAGTTCAGCACGCGCTCGTAATGATAGCGAGAATCATCTTTATGCGCACAGATAAACGCGTCATATTCTTCCTTAATAGAAGAATCTTCTGAGCAAGCCTCATTCCATTCTGGCAAAGCTGTCAGATTGATATAAATCGGGTGAAGAGCAAATGCCGATACACTGCTGTACGGCGAAGACTGCATTGCTGTGTCATTCACGGGAAGCAGTTGCAGCACGCCTAAACCGCTCTTTTTGCAGAATTCAATGAGTTTACCCAAAGCGGTGAACTCTCCAATAACGGGGGACTCTTGCGTTTTTATCGCGCCGAGCGGTACAACAATACCTGTTGCTTTCTTAACCTTTCTTTTCGTGGTAGCCATAATATAAAATTATAGCACACAATCCGAAAAAAGTAACTTATTTTTATCTTAATTTTCTCATTTTTTTGCATAAGACATTGCAAAAATGTGCTCCATTTTATGCAGATTGTACGATGTCTAACAGCTGTGAAAAATGAGATATTCTAAAATCGGCTGATTTTAAAATGTTTTCGCGACGCTGTTTTTCGCGCACGAGCAGACATTCCGTCAAAACGGTTTTTAGCCCCGCATTTTTTGCGCCAAAAAGTTCATCGCTTCCGCCGTCGCCCACAAAAAGCGCATTTTCTGCTTTTAATCCCAGATGGTGCAAACTCATTTCGTAGATTTTTCTATCTGGTTTTAGCAAACCGACATCGCACGAGAAAATTGCGTCATCAAAAAACGGCGCCAGCGGAGACTCTGCCCACGCAGCAATATCGCACACGTCGGCATTGCTCACCAATCCGATTTTGAACCCACGTTTTTTTAGTTCCCGTATCGTCTTGAGTATTTCTGCGGGGACTTCAACGAGGCATTTTTTCATTCGCTCCCGTTTTGCCTGTAATACCGCATTTTTTTGCTCTTTGGTCGGTGTGAATGGCAAGAGTGCAAAGAGACGGTCTATCAATTCTTCTTCCGTTTTTATGCGCCCGAGCCCGCGGTCGTTGCTGATTTTTTCTTCCCAATGCACTTCTTCCCATTCTTTTGCAGAAATGCCAAGCGGCGCGCTTTCGGTTGCCAAAAGTTCAACGTGCGGTTCAATAAGCGTTTCAAATAAATCAAAACAGACTGCGGAAATCATTTTTGCCTCCGTAAAAACAAAAAAAACGCTGTTGTTATAAAACAGCGTTTCAAAAGAGAAGCGGCAGAAGGGAGTCGAACCCTCGTCTCCAGCTTGGAAGGCTGGGATAATAGCCGTTATATGACTGCCGCACTTGATGTTTTTAATATATCAAATCATAAAAAAAGAGTCAATATGATTTTGCAAATTTTTTATTTTTTTTTGCATATTTTTTTTATCGTATTTTTTTTATCAACTAGACCAAATAAATGAGAAAAATTGTTAAAAACGCTTTTTTTTGTCAAAATGTAAGAAAAACAACAGACAGGAGCGAGAAATTTTCGTATCTTTATAATAGAAAATATTTGCAAGAGGTTTTAGTATGGATTTAGCAGAGATTGATGAAGAAGGCAGAGGCTTGCTGTTTTTCGGCGATACGATGGTGAATA